>NZ_JBEFAK010000050.1:0-75892 GCF_040137845.1 Nonomuraea sp. B19D2
TACGTGAGCTGAGTGGCGCCGCCCCCAGGGCGCGGCGCCACTCAGCTCACGTACGCCATGTGACCTGGTCGAACACGGCGGTGGCCAGGACGTCCTGGCTCCCGGACGTCACGGCGAGGCCCGCGTAGTACGGGGCGTCACCGAAGCCCGCCAGGGTGTCCTGCCCCACTGTGGTCCAGGTCTCGCCGTCGCCCGACACGGAGGCGGTGAAGACCAGGCCGGAGCGCCGCAGCCGCAGCCACAGCGGCGCCCCGGAGAACGAGGGGCCGTTCACCGCCGGCGCGCTGCCTGCCACCTTGGCCCGCCGGATCAACTGGCACACGCCGCTCCCTCCGGCGGTCACCGCCGTGCCGGCCATCAGGTCGAACGGGTTGAGGGACTTCGCCATCACCACCCCGACGCGCCCGGGCGCTCCGGTCGGCCGGGTCAGGCGGGCCGTGACCTCCGCGTCCCCGGTGAGTGGCACGTACGCGAGCTGGGCGCTCGCGCCCTGCCCGTTGACGTTGAGGTCGGCGCCCGCGCCGCGCACGGTGAAGGCCCCGTTGTCGTGGTGGGTGATCCCGGGTGTGCGGACGATCACCACGCCGTATGTGCCGAGGAGCCGCTCGTCATAGGCCACGTCGCCGAGGTCGCGGTACGCCCAGGGGTCGGGCGGGGCGGCGGCCACGGTCAGCGCGAGTGCCGCCGTGCCCGAGCCTTTCGCGTTCTCCGCCGTCAGCCGGATGGAGTATTCCCCCGCCGTGGCCGGGGTCCCGGACAGGAGACCGGTTCGGGGATCGAGGCTCAGCCCGTCGGGCAGGCCCGTCGCAGTGAACCGTACGGGATCGCCCGTCGCGCGCACGACGAGGCGGAACGGCCGTGCGGCGTTGCCGTACGCGGTCGTCGGCACGGACAGCGCGGGCGGCCCGGACGGCTGGGGCATCTGGCCGCTCACCGGGCGCGAACGCGGCCCCGTTCCTGCCGCGTTCGCGCGCGCGACGACGTAGTGGTAGGTGTTCCCTGGCACGCCGGTGGCGTCCCTGAACCGGGTCCGGGTCCCGAAGCCGACCGGCGCGACGCCGGTGGCCAGCACCCGGTACGGGCCGCGCTCGGTGTCCCCGCGCCACACCGTGTACCGCCCGGACAGGTCGTCATCCCGCCACTCGAGCCGGACCGCGGAGTCGTCCCCCACCGCCCGTACCTCGCTCACGCCGCTCTGCGGCTCCGAGACCGACCAGCTGGTGCCGCGGGCCTCCACCGTGACGTCGTCGAAGCACGCCGTACCGGCCTCCGCGTAGTCCTCCGCGACCCCCAGGCACGAGGTGAAGGCGAGCCCCACCAGGGCGTGCTCGCCCAGCGGCAGTTCGTCCGACCCCACCTTCGTCCACTCGTGTCCGTCCGGCGAGATCTCTCCCGTGAGGAGCGCTCCCTTGCGGGTGATCCGCACCCAGTAGGGCCTCCGCAGCCGGTAGCCGTCGCCCGCGGCCTCCACGTACGGGCATTCCAACGGCGTCGCCGACTCGGGCAGCGGCCCCAGCTCGGAGATCGGGAAGGCGGCGTTGACAGTGATCGACGGGCGCTGCGACGGCGGCACGGGTGTGGAGCCGGTGCCGCGCGTGGCGCCGGCGGGCTTGGCCCGTACCGTCCACACCCCGCTCCAGGCGTGCAGCGGCAGGCCCTGCAGTAGCATCGCCGCGTGCGGGGCGGCCGCTTCCAGCGAGCCGCGCACCATGACGCCCACCTGGGAGTACTGCGAGCTGAGCGGGTACACGATCCGGGCCGTGACGGCGCCGTCGCCCGGCAGCGGCAACCAGGCGAAGCGGAAGGAGTCGGCGTCCCCGGCGATTCCGGTGCCGCCCGCCTCCATGGTGATGCGCTCACCGTCGTACCCGGTCGAGCCCTTCGGCCGTACCTCGCCGATGTCGCCGGTACGCCACGGAGCGGGCAGTCCATGGGCGGCCACAACCGGCAGCGACCGGGGACCGGCGCCTTGGCCGCCCGCCGCCGCGACCGTGTACGCGTACGCACGGCCGGCGGCCGTGGCGCGGTCCGTGTACGAGGTCCCGGTGAGCCCGTCCACGAGCAGCGTGTACGCGTCGGCGCCCGGCTCCTTCCGCCACACCGCGTAGGTCCGAGCGCCGACGACCGCCGGCCACGTCAGGTCGATGCCCGCTTCCCCGGACGCCGCCGTCACACCGGCGGGAGCGGTGGGCGTCCCCGCCGGCACGCCGGAGCCGCGCTCCGTACCGGCGAAGGTGAGGGTGCCCCACGACGGGTGGTCGTCGTCGTAGCCCTCGACCACGCGTGTCCCGCCCGTACCCCGGAAGATCACTTTCTCGGTGTAGGGGGCGGACTTGCCGAGGCGTCCCACGTAATGGGCGTACGCCATCTCCCACAGGGGCCGGAACACTCCGCGCTGCCGGTTGGAGACGGCCGTCTTGATGTATTTGCCGGTACGGTCGAGGTCGGCGGTGAACGGCACGGAGTCGTCGCCGAGGTTGTAGCGGGCGAAATACTCGAAGTTGGCGAGGATCCGGTCGCCGGCGAAGCCGAAGAGGTCCACGCCCTGCTGCCAGGCGACCTGGGCCGCGTCCGCGAGCAGGCCGACCGCGAGCTGCTCGTGAGGCTGGTCGCGGCCGGACTCCTGGCCCTGGCCGGCGGCGGTGACGATGCGGTGGAGCACGGAGCCGTTGCCGGCCCCGGCCGTCGCGAACCGCAGGGCGTCCTCGAACATCACCCGGTCGTCGCAGAACACCGCGATGGCGAGGATCGTGCGGAGCGCGGCGAGGTCCCAGTTGCCGTTGGCGTACAGGCAGTAGCCGGACACCGCCGGGTACCAGACGTCGGTGAAGGAACGGACGCAGCGCCGCACCGACGCCTCGGGCCAGCCGTCGTAGCCACTGTGCCGGAGGATCTCGGCGGCGTTGACCAGCTTGAAGCCCTGGAGTCCGGCGCCGAGCTGCCCGTCTGCGCCGGTGATGCCGGTGAGCGAGGCAGCCCAGGCGTCGAGGATGTCGCGGGCCTTGTCGGCGTGGCGTACATCGCCGGTGATCGCCCACATCAGGGCGTTCTGGTACGCGGCGGCCGCGTCGGCGGCGGCCTGGTTCGCGAAGTTGGTCGGACCGCGGCCCCAGGTCGTGATCTGTCCGGTGTTCTGGACGGCGTAGGTGTACTGGGAGCGGGCGTGAGCGGCCATCGCGGCGAAGCCGGAGGCGATCGGATCGCGTCCGGCCGCGACCGCGGACCTCATCCGGTCCAGATCCGCGCGGGAGTGGAGCAGACCGGGATGCGCGAAGGCCAACACCTCGCCCGTGTCCAGGGCCCACGCGGGCGTGGCGGATGCGGACAGCAGCCCGCTTCCTGCCACGGCCGCGAGCCCCGCCGCACCGAGGAACGACCGTCGGCTGAGGGGAAGCACAGCAACTCCTTCTTGCTCAGGCGGGGTGCGACACGGTGAGGGTGAGCGACTTCGTCGCCGTGCCCACACTGTTCGTGGCCGAGACGGTGACCGTGTACGTACCGGGGACCTGCGGGGTCCCGGAGATCAGACCGGTGTTCTTGTCGACGGTGAGGCCATTCGGCAGGCTCTCGGCATCGAACGACGTCGGCAGCGCGGTGGCGCTGATCAGATGGTTGAAGATCTGGCGCGCGGTGGCCGTGGCCTCGCCCGCACTGGTGATCTCCGGCGCGACGGTGGCCGCGGCCGCGGCGGAGTCCAGGAAGCGGAGGCCCTTCACGTGCTCGTTGACGAACATCGGCACTGTGTCCTGAGTCAGATACCAGCCGGGCTTCTTCATCGTGTCGGCGATGACCGTGCCGTTGATCGCCAGGTTCTGGAAGGTGACGTTCTTGACGGGGCGGTCCGCGTCGTAGCCGACGATGAGCGACATGTTGGCGTGCGTGCCGTCGTACTTGAGGTTGCGCACGTACACGTCCTCGATGCCGCGGCCGGGCGTGGCGTTGTACCGGTTGGCCATGACCCGCATGTTGATCAGCTGGCCCCAGCGGAAGTCCTCCACCCGCACGTCCTGGATGCGGACGTTGCGGATGAGGTTGCTGTCTCCGGGGTTCAGAGCGAAGCAACCCTGGTAGAGGATCTGCGGCTCACGGTGGTCGAGCACGTCGATGTTGCTGAACACCACGTTCTCGATGACCTCGGGCTTCTCCGGGTTGCCGTGGGTGCCCATGTTCACGGGGTGCGCGACGTCGGCCCACAGGACGGAGTTGCGTACGGTGACGTTGCGAGTGTCGCCGTAGTAGTCCCAGCGATGGGCGTAGAGGGCGATGCAGTCGTCGCTGTTCCGCATGAAGACGCCGTCGATCAGGACGTCCTCGCTGCTGAACACGTCGATGCCGTCACCCCACTGGCCGTGGCTGTAGGAGTGCAGGTTGCGCACGGTGACCTGCTTGGACTGGCCGACAGTGCAGGCGTAGCCGCTACGCGGATTGAGCACCATGATGCCGTCGATCTCGATGTTCTTCGAGAACGCCGCCAAGACGCCGCCGTCCGCGTTCCACAGGATGCCCCGGCCGAGCAGCCGGGCGTTCTCGACCTTGTTGAACTCCACCCGGGCCTTCAGCACCGCGCCGCCGGCCAGGTACACCGTCTTGCCGCTGGGCACCTTCACCACGTTGTCCGTGACGGTGTGGAGACCGGGGCCGAAGTAGATGACATCGGGGTCGCCGGGCTCGGGCCGCTGCGCCTCGATCGGGTTGGCGTGCAGCTGCAGGTTGTCGAAGATGTCGCCGTTGATCTCGATGGAGAGGTTGCGCGGCTCGCTGAGGGTGAAGCGCACGGTGTCGCCGGCCACTTCGTGCTGGATGCCGTACGACAGCGGCCGTATCCGCGCGGAGCCGATGGCGCCCTTGGACGAGGTGACCTCGACCTCCACGGTGCCGTTGAAGTCGAAGGTGGCGACCGAGGTGTTCCGGACGATGCCGGAGCCCGTCTTCTCGTTGATGGTCTTCGTCAGGCCTCGGAGGACAGGTACCGGTTGCCACTGACCGTTCGGAGTACGCGCTTTGACGGAGAAACTCCCGTTGGTCGGGACTCCGGCAGGGACGGGGTACACCACGAGCCGGTCGGCCGCCTCGGACCTGTCGTCCGCACTCGCGGTGCCGGTCATCGTGCTGATCAGGGAGTACGCGGCGGCGGTTGCGCCCGCGGCCTGGATGAAGGTGCGCCGGGTGAGCCCGATGCCGTGGGGGTCGGTCATTGGGGGGTTCCTTCGGGGTGAGGGGCTCGGGTTGGTACTGGGATCAGGAGGCGGAGCCCGGTGGCGTAGAAACCGTTGTCTAGATCGTGTGTAGGTATATCGCGGATGTCTTACGAAGGGAACCGCTTGGCCGAAACTTTCTCACCAGGCGAGTTCCGGGCCTGTGCGCGGAGCCCGGCAACGAAGGGGAGCCCGCACGACTTCGCGACCGCCCGTCCGTTCCCGAAACCGTTGTCTATGCCGTCGCGTCTCGGACCCAGTGGGCTTGATCACGCTGTTCTAGCCAAAAGCCGAAACTATGGTTAGCCTTGCCTAACTGTTGACCTTTTTGGTGGCCCCACCCAACACGAGAATGGAAGCTCCACCATGCGCGCATGGCGTCCAGTCCTGGTACTCACCGCCCTGAGCGTCGTGCTCGCCGGTTGCGGCTCAGCAGGCAAATCCGGCACTACCACGGCAGCCTCCGCCGCACCCTCCGGCCCCTGGTCGTTCACCGACGGGTCCGGCAAGGTCGTCAAAGCGGACAAGACCCCGACGCGGATCATCGCGCACGCGGGCGAGGCGGCCGCGTTGATGTCCTTCGGCATCAAGCCGGTCGGCATCTACGCCGACGAGTCGGTCAAGACCGACGCGAACCTGAAAGATCTCGACCTGACCGGCATCGAGATCCTCGGCCAGGAGTGGGGCAAGATCGACGTGGAGAAGGCCGCGGCCCTGCGGCCGGACCTGATCGTCGGCGACTGGTGGCCGGCGGAGAAGGCGCACTCCGGCCTGGAGGAAGGCGTCGACGAGAAGAGCAAGAAGCTCACCGAGCTGGCCCCGGTGGTGGGTGTCTCCCAGGGCAAGTCGATCGTCGACCTGGCCAAGGGGTATGAGGACCTCGCCAGGAGCCTGGGAGCCGACGTCGACTCCCCGCAGATCGCCGCGAACAAGAAGCGCTTCGACGAGGCGCTCGCCAAGTTCAAGGAGGCGGTCGCGGCCAAGCCGGGCCTCACGGCGGCCGCGATGTTGCCCGCGGACGACAAGGTGTACGTGGCCAACCCCGAGTACGCGCCCGAACTGCTGGACTTCCAGCGCTGGGGGCTGAAGGTGATCAACCCGGACAGCCCCGACCCCGGCTTCCCGTACTGGGAGAACCTGAGCTGGGAGAACGCCGACAAGTACCAGCCCGACCTGATCCTGTGGGACGGCCGTAGCTACAAGCCCACCTCCAATGCCGAGTGGGGCAAGAAGCAGCCCACCTGGTTCAAGATCAAGGCGGCCAAGGCGGAGGCGGTCGTGTCGTGGCCGGCCTACTGGCTGCACACGTACGGCCACTTCGCCACCGAGCTGGACAAGCTGACGGTGGCGATCAAGGCCGCGGACCCGAACCTCGGCAGCTGATGACCAGCTCGACACACCTCGCGCGCAGAGCCTCGGCCCTCGGGCCGGGGATCGCCGTGCTGTGCCTGTTACTGGCCCTGGTCGCCTTTCTCAGCGTCACCCTGGGCTCGCGCTCGATCGGCCTGCCCGAGGTGCTGCGCGCCTTGGGCAGCCTGGACACCGACGGGTCGATCAACAGCACGGTGACGCTGGAGCTGCGCGTGCCCCGCACGCTGCTCGGCATCCTGGTGGGCGCCGCCCTCGGCGTGGCCGGCGCCATCCTGCAAGGCGTCACCCGCAACCCGCTGGCCGACGCGGGCATCATGGGCATCAACTCCGGCGCGGCCGTCTTCGTGGTCTTCGCCATCACCGTGCTCGGCGTGCGCGGCGCGGGTGCCTATATCTGGTTCGCCTTCGCCGGGGCGATCGGAGCCCTGGCGCTGGTGTACGCGATCGCGTCGCTCGGCCGGGAGGGCGCCACCCCGGTCAAGCTGGCCCTGGCCGGCGCGGCCATCACCGCAGGACTGGTCTCGGTGACCACCGGGATCCTGATGACCAATGTGGACGCGCTCAACGAGCTGCGGTTCTGGCAGGTGGGATCGCTGGCCGGACGGTACGCCCCGATCCTGACCGGGGTCGCGCCGTTCCTCATCCTCGGGCTGGTCGCCTCGCTGGGTTTCGGGCGGGCGCTCAACGGGCTCGCGCTCGGCGAGGACATGGCCCGCGGCCTCGGCCAGCGGGTCACCCGGACCCGCGTGCTGGCGTTCGGCGTGGTCGCGGTGCTCGCCGGCGCGGCCACGGCCGCCTGCGGACCGATCGTCTTCGTCGGGCTGGTCGTACCGCACATCGCGCGGTTCATCTGCGGCCCGGACTACCGGTGGATCCTGCCGTACTCCATGCTGCTGGCCCCCATCGTGCTGCTGCTGGCCGACGTGCTCGGCCGAGTGGTGGCCGCACCCGACGAGCTGCAGGTCGGTGTGGTCCTCGGGGTGCTCGGGGCGCCGGCGTTCGTCGGCATCGTCCGCTACGGCCGGCTGTCGGAGGTGTGACCATGACAGCCACCACGACCGCGGCGACCGCCGGTGCGTTCCGCACCACCCGACGTCGCCGGGCCACCCGTTCGCTTGTGGTGACGAGCTCGCTGGCCCTGGCCGTCAGCACGCTGTTCGTGCTCACCATGATGGTGGGCAGCTTCCGGCTCAGCGCGGGCGAGGTCATCGCCTCGGTGCTCCAACTGCGCGACGACCCCAGCGTCGACTTCGTCGTCCGGGAGCTGCGGCTGCCCACCGCGACGTCCGCGCTGGCCGTCGGTCTCGCCCTCGGCGCCGCCGGGACGATCTTCCAGCAGCTGCTGCGCAACCCTCTCGCGTCCCCCGATTTCGTCGGCATCAACTCCGGTGCCGGGCTCGCCGCCGTCACCGGGATCGTGCTGCTGCAGGTCAGCGGGCTGGCCGTGAGCGCGCTCGCCCTCGCCGGGGCCGTCGCCGCCGCCCTGCTGATGTACGTGCTCGCCTGGCGCGACGGCGTCGCCGGCTACCGGTTCATCCTCATCGGCATCGGCGCCGTGCTCTTCTTCGACGGCCTGATCGGCTACATGCTGACCCGGGCCCGGCTGTCCGAGGCCCGGCAGGCGATGCATTGGCTGACCGGCTCCGTCGGGCAGGCCAACGCCGCCGAACTGCGGCTCCTCCTCGGCGCGCTGGTGCTCCTCCTGCCCACCGCGGTCCTGCTGCAGCGGCAGCTGCGGGCGCTCGAACTCGGCGACGACACGGCACGGGCGCTGGGCATCCGCACCGAACTCGGTCGCGCCGGCCTCCTCGCCACCGCGGTGGTGCTGACGGCCCTGGCCGTCGCCGTGGCCGGCCCCATCGTGTTCGTCGCACTCGTCGCAGGACCGATCGCCAACCGGCTGCTCGGCCCCGCCACGGGCGGGATCATCCCGGCCGCGCTGGCCGGCGCCGCGCTGCTGCTCACCGCCGACCTCATCGCCGTCCACCTGTTGCCGACGCCGCTGCCCACCGGCGTCGTGACCGGCGCGGTCGGCGCGCCCTACCTGCTGTGGCTGCTGGCCACCACCAACCGGCAAGGAGCGGGTGGATGACCCGACTACGCGCCGAGGGCGTGACCCTCGGCTACGACGACCAGGCGATCGTGACCAACCTCGACGTCCAGGTCCCGGACGGCAAGGTCACGGCGATCGTGGGCGCCAACGCGTGCGGCAAATCCACGCTGCTGCGCGGCCTGGCCCGGCTGCTCAAGCCCCGCCACGGCGCCGTGTACCTCGACGGCAAGGCACTGACCGAGATGAGCACCCACGAGGTGGCCAAGACACTCGGGCTGCTGCCGCAGACCCCCCTCGCGCCCGACGGCATCACCGTCGCCGACCTGGTCGCCCGCGGCCGCTACCCGCACCAAGGGTGGTTCCGCCGCTGGACCGAGCACGACGACGACGCGGTCACCCGCGCCCTCGACGCCACCGGCACCGCCGACCTGGTCAACCGCCCGATCCGGCAGCTCTCCGGCGGCCAGCGGCAGCGCGTCTGGGTGGCGATGGCGCTCGCCCAGGACACCGATCTGCTGCTCCTCGACGAGCCCACTACCTACCTGGACATCAATCACCAGGTGGAGTTGCTGCGGCTGCTGCGGAAGCTGAACGCGGAGTCCGGCAAGACCATCGTGGTCGTCCTGCACGACCTCAACCTCGCCTGCCGCTTCTGCGACCACGTCATCGCGATGGCGGAGGGCGCCATCGTCGCCGAGGGCGAGCCGACCGCGGTGATCACCGCCGAGCTGGTCGAGAAGGTCTTCGGCCTCAACTGCGTCGTGGTCCCCGACCCGGTCGCCGGCACGCCGATGGTGGTGCCTTCCTGATGGCGCCACGGCTGCCATGGGCGGGCCGCGCGGTCCTGGCCCGGATGTGAGCGCCACCGACACCCGCGTCGCCCCGGCCACCCTGCGCACCTCGACCGGACGCGAGGCCACCCGTTGGGTCGCGGCGCATTGCCGCGAAGTGCCATGGCTGACGGTCGCCACCGTGCTCACCACGGTGGCCGGAGCGGCGCTTGCGGTGCTGCCGATGCTCCTGCTCGGCCGGGTGGTCGACGGGGTGATCAACGGCGAGCCGCCGTCGATCCTGGTCACGATCGGCGCGCTGATGGTGGCCGCCGCGCTGCTCGGCACGGCGGCCAGCGCGGCGTCGACGTACCTGATCGGACGGCTGGGCGCGGACCTGCTCGCGCGGCTGCGGGAGGGCGCCGTCCGGGCGGTGCTGGGAATGCCGAGCGCGCGGATCGAGCAGGTCGGCCGGGGGGACGTGCTGTCCAGGGTCGGCGACGACGTGGCCGTGCTGTCCAAGGGCATCCGCACGGCCATCCCCACGGTGTTCTCGGCGGGAGTGCTGGTCGTCATCGCCACGGCCGGCATGTTCGGACTGGACTGGCGGCTCGGCCTGGCGGGCGCCGGCGCGCTGCCCGCGTACGCGCTGGCCCTGCGCTGGTATCTGCCCCGGTCCGCACCGCTCTACCGGAAGCAGCGGGCGGCCCAGGCCGACCGTGCGCAGGCGTTGATCAGTGGCCTGAACGGGATCGACACGGTCCGGGCGTACCGCCTTGAGCACGCCTTCCGCGAGAAGGTCGCCAGTGAGTCGTGGCGGGTGCGCGATCTCGGCATCGAGGTGTTCCGGCTCTTCGGCCGGTTCGTCGGCAGGGAGAACCGCGCCGAGTTCATCGGGCTGGTCCTGATCGTCGTCGTGGGGTACGCCCTGTTGGAGGCCGATGCCGCCAGCCTGGGCGAGGTGTCGGCGGCCCCGCTGGTGTTCCACCGGCTGTTCAACCCGCTGGGCGCCATCCTGTTCACCTTCGACGAGGCGCAGAAGTCGGGCGCGAGCCTGACCCGGCTGGTCGGGGTGCTGGGCGAGGCCCCAGTGGACGCTCGGGACCGGCTGGTGGGCAGTGCCGCCGCCGCGTCCGCGGACGTCGCCCCGTACCCGGTGACAGTCGAGGGACTGACGTTCAGCTACCCCGATTCCGAGGAGCCGGTGCTCCTGGACGTCGACCTGGCGATCCCGGCCGGCGGCTCGCTCGCGCTGGTGGGCGCGACGGGCGCGGGCAAGACCACCCTGGCCGCGCTGATCGCGGGCATCGGCACCCCGCAGGCCGGATCGGTGCGCATCGGGTCGACCGACCTCGCGGACCTGGACGAGGCCGGGGCGCGGGCCCTGGTGAGCATCCTGACGCAGGAGACGCACATGTTCTCCGGTCCGCTCGCCGACGACCTGCGGCTGGCCGCGCCGGACGCGACCGACGCCGAACTGATGGACGCCTTGCACACGGTCGGCGCCGACGGGTGGGCCGACGCGCTGCCCGATGGGCTGAACACCATGGTCGGCGAGGGCGGCGAGCGCCTGGACGTCACCAAGGTCGCCCAGATCGCCCTGGCCCGGCTGGTGCTGGGCCGGTCGCCGGTGGTCGTGCTCGACGAGTCGACCGCGGAGGCGGGCAGCGAGGGCGCCGCCGAACTGGAGCGGGCCGTGCTGGCCGCGTGCCGGGGCCGCACCACGTTGTTCGTGGCGCACCGGCTGACCCAGGCGATGGCGGCGGACCGGATCGCCGTGCTGGACTCGGGACGCGTGGTCGAGCAGGGGACTCACGAGGAGTTGCTGGCCCTGGGCGGCCGGTACGCGCGACTCTGGCGGGCTTGGCGAGAGGGTAGTTGAGTTGCGGCTGATCGGACCGCGGCCCCGCACGGGGTCGGGCATCCTCTGGACCACGCTGCGTCGCAACATCGGCGCCATGACCTGGGGCACCGTCCTCATGGGCATGTACCAGGCGGGTGAGACCGCCTTCCCCATCGCGCTCGGCCTGATCGTCGAGCACACGATGCGGGAGCGAAGCCTCGGCTCGCTCGCCCTGTCGATAGCCGCGCTGGCCGTGATCATCACGACCGTGTCGCTGTCGTGGCGGTTCGGGATGCGCATCCTGCAGAAGGCCAACACGACCGAGGCACACCGCTGGCGGGTACAGGTCGCGGCCTGCGGGCTTCAGCCGGTGGCCAGGGACGTCGATCTCAAGTCCGGCGAGGTGCTGACCATCGCCACGGAGGACGCCGACCAGACCGCCGACATCATCGAGGTGGCGCCGCTGCTGATCAGCTCGCTGGTCGCGGTGCTGATCACGGCGGTGGCCCTGGGCATGGCCAGCATCCATCTCGGCCTGCTGGTGATCGTGGGAACCGTCGCGATCCTGTCGATCCTGAGCGTGATGTCCAGGCGGATCGGCGTCAGCACCCGCGAACAGCAGGCCCGGGTGGCACGGGCGGGCGCGAAGGTCGCCGACCTGATCACCGGCCTGCGCCCGCTGCACGGCTTCGGCGGCAACGACGCGGCGTTCCTGTCCTACCGGAAGGTCAGCACGGAGGCGAAGCACCAGGCGATCACCGTCGCCAGGGTGAACGGCGCTTACGCGGGCGCCGCGCTGGCCCTCAACGCGATACTCGCCGCCGCCGTGACCCTGACGGCGGGGTGGCTCGCGTTCCAGGGCCGGATCACCATCGGGCAGCTCGTCATGGCCGTGGGACTGGCGCAGTTCATCATGGAACCGCTCAAGCTGTTCTCGGAGATGCCGAAGTACGTGATGATCGCGCGCGCGTCGGCCGAGCGGATGGCCCTGGTGCTGGCCGCGCCGCCGGTGATGACCCCGGGGCGGGACCGCCCGTCCGCGGGCGGCGACCTCGAGGTCGACTGCGTCCGGTACGGGTCCCTGCGCAAGCTGAAGTTCCAGGTGTCCGCCGGCGAGTTCGTGGCGATCGCCGCCTACCAGCCGCGCGCGGCGGCCGACCTGGCATCGGTCCTGGCCTTGAACGTCCCGCCCAGCGCGTATGAGGGTGTGGTACGGGTCAGCGGCCAGGAGACGGCGGACCTGTCGATCGAGGCGGTCCGCGAGCACATGCTGGTGAACCCGTACGACGGGGAGATCTTCGCGGGCACCCTCCGCACGAACATCGACCCGTCCGGCACCAGCCGGATGGTCCCCGAGGCCGTCGAGGCGTCGATGCTCACCGACGTCGTCGCCCTCCACCGCGAAGGACTCGACTACGGCGTCCGCGACCGCGGCGCGAACCTCTCCGGCGGGCAGCGCCAACGGCTGTCTCTGGCCCGCGCCCTCGCCGCCGACACCGACGTCCTCGTCCTGCACAACCCGACGACAGCGGTCGACGCGGTCACCGAGCAGCTCATCGCGCGCAACATCGCCGAGCTGCGCCGGGGCCGCACCACCATCGTGATCACCAGCAGCCCGGCCCTCCTGGACGCCGCCGACCGGGTCCTCGTCCTGGACGACGGCGTCATCGCCGCGGAGGACACGCACCGGAACCTCCTCACCACCGACGAGGAGTACCGTCTGGCCGTGGCCCGGTGACCTGGACGAGCGCCGGTCCTACACGCTGTATGCGGGGATCGGCCACGCGGTGAGCCGATAGGGCAGGGTCAGGGCATAGTCGCCTGCGGCCAGCATGAGCCCGGCCTTGACCAGGTGCCGGATGGCCGGCGGGACCGGATGGTCCTCGATGCGGATCACCTCGTCGCCGGCCTCCATGGCGTCGATCAGGCGGTCGTCGCCGACGATCATTCGCAGCGGCTTGGCATGCAGTGGCCGGCGGTCGTGAACGATCCGGAAGCCAGGCCCCCTGCGCAGGTAGAACGCGCCCCGCCGGTACGCCGCCCGCCAGTGGCGCAGTTGCTCGTGCAGCCCCGCCGCGAGGGGAGCCTGCGGAGGCGGCAGATGGGTGAGCGCGTCAGCGACGGCAGGGGTAGGGCACTCTCCCGTCCAGTGGACAGTGACCCCGCATGCCGCGCAGTCCCTGAGGAACCGGATCGCCTCCAGGTATTCCTGGGGAGAGCCGGGATCGAGACGTATCGTCCCGGGAATATCGACGACGTCACGCGTGGAGAGCGCCGTGAGGTCGGCTCGGCTCGGGTAGCTCATGGTGCGGCTCCGATTCGTTCGCGGCTCAGGTTCAGGGCAGCCTGCGCAGGTGACGCATGGGGGAAAAGAAGTAGGGGATCCAGACCAGGCCGGTCACCGCGACACCGACGTAAAGGGCGCTCCGCACGCCGGCGAATTCCCCGATCGCGCCTCCCAGCGCCGCTCCGAGCGCCGACGCTCCAGTCAGCGTGAAGCGCATGACCGCATTCATCCGGCCAAGCATCTCCCCTGGGGTGATGCGCTGCCGGAAGCTGATCAACAGGACGTTGGTCATGCCGCTCTGATAGCACACCACCAGCCAGGCTCCCGTCGCGATCCACTGCCAAGCGCCGGGCGCCGCCCCGGGCACGAGGAATGCGAATGGGACGATGGCCATCCCGAAGACCCACAGCACCCGCCCCTCGCCGATCCATCGGGCGAGCCACCGCCCGGTGTAGGCCCCCAGCAACAAGCCGACCCCGCCACCGCCCATGAACAGGCCCAACATCCCGGTCGGCAGCCCCAGCACACGCTCGTAGTAGATCGGCATCATCGTCAGCGTCACGAGCGCGGCCAGATTGCTGAGCGCGCCGGCCGCTGCGATCGGGCGCAGCAGCTCGTGTGCGAAGACGTACCGTACGCCGTCCAGGATGCTGCGGGCCATGGACTGCTTGGCGGCGACGGGCTCGGGCACGCGCCTGATGCTGAAGATGACCACACCGGACCAGAGGTAGCTCAATACGTCCAGGAGGATGACCAGCGGGGCCGTGACGAGCTGGATGAGGAGCCCGGCGAGCACCGGTCCGGCGATGGCGTTGCCCTCCCTGAAGGAGGCGAGATTCGCGTTGGCCTCGGCGAGCCGCTCCGGTGGGACGATGGAGGGCAGGAAACTCTGTGACGCGACAGTGAACAGCAGGGTCAACGTGCCCGTGACGAAGGCGACCACGTACAGCTGCGGGAGCGTCAGCGCGCCCAGCAGCGACGCGACGGGAATGGAAGCCAGCACGAGCACTCTGCCGAAATCGGCGGCGATCATGATCCGGCGGCGTGACGCGCGGTCGACGAGGACACCGGCGGGCAGGCCGAACAGCAGGAACGAGATCATGCTCAACGCGCCCAGGAGGCCGATCTGGCCCGGGGTGGCGTTCAGCGCGCCGACCGCGGTCAGGGGGATGGCCAGGGCGCTCAACTGCGTGCCGAGGGTGCTGACCGCGCCGGCCGCGAAGACCTTGCGGAAGTTCCGGTTCTTGAAGATCGAGGTCTTGCTCGGCGCCGAGGGCGCGGGGAGCGGTGTCATCATGCCTCGACGGTGGCCGCCGCCTGTGTGGTCCCCGTGGCAAGGCTTTCGTCGACCGCGAGCGCGATGTACCGCCCAGCCTCCGCGAACACCAGACCGTGGGCGGTGAACTCGTCGAGCCATGTAGCGATCCGGCCGTACCCAGGAGTGATGCCGTGGGTGTCGCGCAGGAACGTCTCCAACGACTTCGGCGTACGGCCTCTGCCCAACGCCAGGTATGCCTCGGCCCGCCCTCCGGGCTCAAGCAGGTGGTCTCGGACCGGCCAGCCCGCGCGGCGGTCGTGGACGGTGAGCTGCCCGTCGCTCTTGGAAAAGCTGAGCGTGCCGCGGCCGAACCTCCGTCTCCAGAGCGCGATCGCGTCCTGTAGCCGCGACTCCGTTTCCTCGCCGACACCCTGCCGCGGACTGTCGAAGAGGTAGACGAGCTGCTCCAGCTCGGACTGCGGCAGGTCGTACACGAACTGGAAGACGCGCGCCGGCCCAGCGTTCTCGAACCCCAGCTCCGGGCGTTCGAAGTAGGGGCTGAACCGCTCGAGCGCCACCCTGGACACGCCGGACGGTGGCTGGAGGTGCACCAGGGCGGGGAGCTGGCCGATGATCGCGTCGTACTCGTCCTCGTCCTCGCCGGGGAAACCGCAGAGCCAGTTCCAGTCCACGGTGACGCCCTCCTGCTGGCAGTCGCGCAGCAGGCGCACGTTCTGCACGCCGGTCACGCCCTTGTCCATGAGCTTGAGCGTGCGGGTGCTCAGGCTCTCGATGCCGGGCTGGATGTTGACCACACCGGCCCGGCGCAGGGCCCTGACCTGGTCGAGCGTGAGATTGGCCTTCACCTCGCAGTGGATGCGCACGTCCCAGTCGAGCTCCGCCAGGCGCGGCAGGAACTCGTCGAAATACTTCATGTCCAGGATGTTGTCGGCCAGCGAGATGTCCAGGACACGGTATTTCAGGACCGCCTCGTGCACTTCGTCGACGAAATCGCCCTGCGCCTTGCTCCGGAACTTCATGGCCGATCCGTTGAGCCCGCAGAACGTGCAATGGTGCTTCTCCCCCCACCAGCATCCGCGGGACGCCTCCAGCACCAGCTCAGGCTCCACCCAGGCGTCCAGACCGGTCTTTACCAGGGTGTCGAAGTATTCGTCGTAGCAGGGTCGCCGGACCGATTTCATCAGCAGCGGTGCGGCCATGCTCGGATTAGCGATCGAACGGCCGTCAGAAGCTCGCCAGCAGAGTCCGGGAATTCGCCGGAGGAGGTTGCTGTCCGCACTCCGCACCGCCGCCACGAGCTGCCCGAATATATGGTCCGACTCGCCCCTGGCGACGAGGTCGACGAACGGGAAGTTCCGGTGCAGAGCGGCGCCCTGGATTCCGTCGCAGTTTCCGCCGCCGAAGACGATCGTGGTGTCCGGCCGCGCCGACTTGAGCGCCCGGGCAAGGGCGAGTGAGGGCACGTTCTGCATAAAGGTGGTGCTGAATCCCACCAGGTCATACGATTCGGCGACCAGCCGATCGCAGAGCCGCTGGATGAAACGGGGTGCGAGCTGCTGCATCGTGCATAACAGGTCGGCGTCCAGACCTTCCTCATCAGCGAGGTGGTCCCTGAACTCCCGCTCTCGCCAGCGGGGCTGCTGGTAGAGCGCGCTCGCGAAGACCCATTCACCCGCGCCCGCGAAATACCGGTCGGCAACGTTGTTGTAGTCGACCGGGCTGATGGCGCCGCCGGACTCCTCCTGCAGGAAGTCAGCCCACTCCAGATTCGCATACAACTGCGATGTCCGGCAGTCCGGGATGTCGCGACCGACCTGGGCAAGAATTCCCGCACCGAGTGCCGGCCGATGCAGTGAGGCCCAGGGCATAACGATGAGCAGTGCCTTCACGTTCTTCCCGCTGTCTATATGTACACCCTGGGCCCGATGTCATTCCCCGCTACCGCCGGGAATCAGCCCTGGCACAGAATGCCGTGCGGGGCCACGGTCTCGTCGGTTTCCTGGGCCACGATGACGATGTCGGCGAATTCGAAATTGCTCATGACGGCCTCCATGGTGAGCAAAATCGTGTCAGGAATCGAGTGTCCCCTGACACTTGATCAGCGTCATGCTAACTGTCAAGATCGAGGCGGTCAAGGGTGTCAAGAACGTCATCCGCATTCTGTCGGGGCGGACGGCCACTCTGGTACATTACCCGCCGCGTGACAGCACCGGCCAACCGGCAGTAGGGGTGACTCCGCATGGACAGCGTCACGGAAGCCTATATAAAAGAATGTCTTGACGAGGGCAATCCGCTCCGGAACGTAATTGCGCGGACACCGTTCCCGGACAATCAGCGCGCTTTCTTCGAGGCAAGCCTGCTGGCGCGCCCCCTCTTCGCCGACCGGTCCGCCCTGCTGGACTGCGCGCGCGATCTCGCCGACCTCTTCACACTGCTCACCACGCTTCCTGACCGGCTTTTCGCCGGCGACCTCGACCGGTACGCGTCAGCGCTGGGGATCGACCCGCGGCGGGCAGCGCTCATCCTGCGACTGCCCGACCCGCATCCCCTGTACGGCCGGGCGGACCTCTACCACGACGGCACCTCGTTCAAGCTCCTCGAGTACAACATCGGCAGTCCGCTCGGCGGGACCGCGCGCGCGGAGACCTGCCGGTACTTGCTGGAAGACGAGTACTTCCGGCGTTTCGCGGACGACCATGGCCTGAGCTATGTCCGTACCGGCACTCGCGTGGCCGAAGCTCTGGCAGAGGCCGCCCTCCCCGTCACGGGCGGCGCCGCGCCGGTCATCGGAGTGGTGGAAAGTGTCGGCGGCATCGAGCGACACGCCATTACTTACCATTCCATCCGGGACATGCTCGAGCAGCTGGGCTTCGAGGTCGTGCTCGGGGACGTGAGCCAGGTCAGCGAGCGCCGCGGCCGGCTGCTCCTGCGCGGCAGGGCGATCGACGTGGTGCTGCGTTACTTCATGACGCAGGAGCTCGTCGCGAGCGGGCACGACGCGGAGCAGATCCTGCGTGCGCACGAGAATGGGCAGACAGTCCTGTGGACCAGCCTGCGCAGCGAGCTCTTCGAGAACAAGGGCTGCCTTGCTCTCCTGTCGGACGAGCGGTGGCGCGACGCGTTCTCGGACGAGGAGAGACGGCTGATCGACCGGATGCTGCCTTGGACCAGAAGGTTGACGACCGGACGGGTGACCGTGGACGGGGCCGAGGTGGACCTCGTCGACTACTGCCGGGAGCACCGGGAGGAGCTCATCGTCAAACCCTTCGCGGGGCACAGCGGAAGCGGGATCGTCCCCGGCTGGAAGGTCTCCGACCAGGAGTGGGAGCGCCACCTGACCGAGGCATGCGAACTGGGCCACATCGTGCAACGGCGCGTGATCCCCGCCACCGAACCGGTGGTCGACCCGCTGACCGGCGACATACAAGAGCACGAGGTCGTCTGGGGGATCTTCATGACGCCGGCAGGCTACGCGGGTGCCCATGCCAGGGCCGCGCCCGCCGACACCAAGGCCGTAATCAACATGGGCGCCAGGAGAAGCGTGAAAGTCGCCCCTGTCTTCGAGTACTCCAGCCAGAAGAGGCAGGCGAGATGACCGTTCAGGAAACCCCTTCGACCGCGTCCGGATCCGGCGGCCAGACCGGCTGTACGCATACGCGCAGCCACATCACCGATTCCGCGTTCTCCGGGCTCGGCTACTCCACCGTCGCCAGCCGGCGCATCTTCTGCGACATGTGCCGTTACCAGCGCTGGCTCGACATCGAGGCCGCGCTCGCAACCGCGCAGGCTGAACTGGGCCTGATCCCAGGGTGGGCCGCCGGCCTCATCGGCGAACGGGCCCGCGTGGAGCTCATCGACCTCGATCAGGTGCACGCCGATATCCGGCGCACCCGACATTCTCTGGTGGGGTTGCTGAACGCGCTCGCGAGTGCCTGCCCCGACGGTGCCGGCGAATACGTTCATTACGGCGCCACCACGCAGGACATCCAGGACACCGGTCAGGCTCTGGAGATGCGGGACGTGCTGGACGAACTGGATCGGCTGCTGCGCCCGATCGTCGACCGGCTCGCCGATCTGGCCGAGGAGCACGCCGCCACCGTCGCGGTGGGGCGCACCCACGCCCAGCCCGCGCTTCCCATCGGTTTCGGGCTCAAGATCGCCTCCTGGCTCGACGAGCTGCTCCGGCACGCGGAACGCCTGGTGGCCATGCGCCCACGGGTGCTGGCGATCCAACTCTTCGGCGCGGTCGGCACGTCGGCGTCATTCAGCCCGCACGGCCGCGAGCTGGCGACCCGGGTCGCCGCCCGGCTGGGCCTGACCAGCCCTCTGATGGCCTGGCACTCGGCGCGGGACAGAGTGGCCGAGTATGTGATGACGCTCGCCGCCTGCACCGCGACGGCCGGGCGCATCGCCGACGAGATCCGCACGCTGTCCCGCCCCGAGCTCGGCGAACTCGACCTGATCTGGCAGCCGGGCACCATCGGCAGCAGCACGATGCCGCACAAACGCAACCCGGACGACTGCGAGCAGGTCGTCGTCATGTCCAGGCTTGCCGCCGGCCAGGTGGTGTCCGCCATGGCCACGATGGGCAGCGAGCACGAGCGTGACTCCAGATCCTGGCGCATCGAATGGGCCTGTGTTCCGGACGTCTCGCATTACTGCCTTCGCGCCTACGAGACGCTCGGCTCTGTGATCGACAGCCTCGTGCCGAACCCCGGCGGCATCACCGCGAACCTCCACTGCGTCCGCGACCAGATCGCCACCGAGGCACTGATGCTCGCCCTGGCGCCGCACCTGGGCAAGCAGACGGCGTACCGCAGGGTCTACGAGGTGAGCCAGCAAGCCCAGAGCAAGGGCGTCGACCTGCGCGCCGCCCTCGCCGAGCAGCCGGACCTGCGTCCGCTGCTGACGACGGAGGAACTGGACCAGGTCTTCGATCCTGGCCACTACATCGGCCACTCCGTGACCCTCACCAGGGACGTCGTGGCAGCCGCGCGTGGCTGGCTCCGTACGAGCGGGTAGGGTCGCGCAGAGCGCGGCGCTGCTCGGGCTGTACATCCTCGGTGACGTGCCGATCGTGGCGGCCGGGCTGCTGAGCCTGGCCGCGCTCGCCCTGACGATCAGGAGGTCCCCGAGCAGGCGCGATCAGCGCGTGCCGGCCGTTTGAGCCTCCTTCTTGCGCGCCCGGTAGGCCGCCGCCTTGATCTTGTTGCCGCAGGACTCCATGCCGCACCACTCCCTGCGCCCGCCCCGCGACCGGTCGATGAAGATCTTGGTGCACTCGGGGTTGGCGCACTCCTTCATCAGCGGCACCTCGGGCCCGCTGAGCAGCTCGATGGCGTGCCGGGCCACGGTGGACAGCGCCTGCGCGGGGCTCGCCTCGACCCACCGCCCCTCGGCCGTGAGCTGGGGCGCCGCCGGGGGCTTGCGGGCCGTCTCGTTGACCAGGGCGAGCGCCTCGCCGTCATATCCGTCACCCGCGAGCCGGGCGGTGACCAGCGCGTAGATGGCCTCGCGTACCGCCACCGCCTGGGCCAGATCCGCTTCCCGGCAGGGAGAGACGGCGTCCACGACGCCGGACTCCAGGTACCAGGCGTCGAGCCGGTCCGGGACGTCGAGCGTCTCGAAGCGCTCCGTGCGGCGCGCGCGGAGCGTGCCGGCGAAGTCGAGCGCGGGGTTGCCGCACAGGAACACGTGCTTCACATCACCAGTTTGACAGGTGACTCTAAGCCGCGCAATCGACGTCACCGCTTCAACTCGTGACGTCGGTCGGGTACGACTACGTAGTAGTGGGCGCGGCCACCGCCGGCAGTTTGCCGGCGGCCCGGTTGTCCGAGGACCCGGGCAGGCACGTGCCACCGCATGGCGCAGGCCACCGCCTCCTCCACCGCCGGGGAGGCGGCTTTCGCGTCAGAAGCCGTCCACCGTCGACAACGGCCTTAGCGAAGGCCACCTCCCATGACCTCGTACGGGGCCAGCCGGTTGAGCCTGCACAGGTCGGCACGGAACGCGGATGAGGCGAGACCGAAGAGGAACAGCACGGGCAGCAGGAGCGCGGCGGCGACCCGGTGGACCAGGCGCTCGGCCCGGTTGAATCGCAGCGCAAGCGCTCAGGCCGCCTGGGCGATGCAGCCGTCGACGTCATAGCCGTACTCCTCCCATTGACCTGCTCCCCGCCCTGAAGTGAAGTGAAGGGCGGGGATTCCCGTGCCGCTTAGGCGGCAGCTCGTGGTGCGGGGTGCGAACGGCGAGCTATGGAACGGGGTGCTTGACGCTTCACGGACCCGGCCGGTGCCTGGAGGTCTCCACGTCCTGAGACGACCAGCCCGGCCGCCTTGCGGTTTTTGATGTTCTTTGCGGCGTTGACGTCGGCGTGCTCGACATGACCGCACGTGGTGCACCTGAAGACCGCTTGGCTCTCGCGGGACTTCGGGTCCACCGCCGTGCACGCCGAGCACGTCTGGGACGTGTACGCGGGGTTGACCTTGACGATGACGCTGCCGGTGTAGCGCGCCTTGGAGATCAGCGCCCTCTCCAGCCCGTACCCGCCTTTGTTGAGGATCGCCTGGTTGAGGCCGCTCCTTCTTGCGCCGCTTCGACCCTCGCTGTGTGCGGGCCAGGCGGCGCTGGAGCCGCAGGTAGCGCTCGGCCTCCTTGGCGGAAAGGAACGCGCCACCAGGCTCGCCCTCGCCGGGTGGGGTGTGGGTGGAGACGGTGTGCTCGGTCACATGCGCGCGGTCGAAGAACTCCCCCTCCGAGGTGGTCGCGGCGGTGACCACGCCCCGGTCCACCCCGGCCTCGGTGCCGGGCAGTAGGTGCTCGGCAGCTCCGGGCAGTCCGTCGTCGATGAGGAAGCTGACGAACCAGTGCCGTCCGTCGAAACAGACGGTGGCAGACTTGACCCGCCCACCCAAGGGGCGGGACAGGCGGAACTTGGCCCAGCCGAACTTGGGCAAGAACACCCGCCCCCACTTACGGCCCAGCTTCTCCACCGGGGTGTGCGCGGGAGTGGGGAAGCGGAACGACGGCTTCCACCGCGCCCGGCTCTTCCAGCGGATCTTCCAGGTGCCGTGGCGGCGGCACGCCTGGTCCGGGTCCTTGAGGATCTGCTGCAGGACCTGGGCGGGCGCCTCTGCCAGCCAGGGAAAGTCCGCCTTGGCCTCGGCCAGCTGGGCGCACTGTTGCGCGTAGCCGATGAACGCGCCGCGCCGCCGGTACTCCCGGCGCTGCTCCAAGGCGGTGTTCCACACGCTGCGGCAGATCCCTGCCACCTTCTCGGCGATCAGAACCTGGCCGAAGTCGAACTCCAGCCGGTACCTGCGCCCCGCCAACACGTGCGAAACACCTCCCCCACCGCCCTCTCACCTAACAGCTACTCGAACACACTATCATCCGGTCTATGAGCCAAGAGACGGGCTTTCGACGCGGCAGACATGTGGTTTCAGCGATGCACGTCCATCTGGTCTTCGTCACCAAATACAGTAGGAACGTCTTCGACGACGCGATGCTGCGCCGCTGCGAGGAAATCATGATCGAGGTGTGTGACAGCTTCGAGGCCGAGCTACGCGAGTTCACCGGGGAGGACGACCACGTCCACCTCCTCGTCCACTACCCGCCCAAGATGGCCGTCTCCAAGCTCGTCAACTCCCTCAAGGGAGTCTCCTCCCACTACCTGCGCAAGGAGTTCACCGGCCGCGTCAACCGCGCCATCATGCACGGCCCCTTCTGGTCACCCTCATACTTCGCCGCCTCCTGCGGCGGAGCCCCACTATCGATCATCAGACAGTACATCGAACAGCAACGCCGACCAGTCTGACGCCCCAGGTCCGCGCTACGCGCTCCGGTCTGCCCCAGCTCCGCCGTGACAGAGATGCCGGGACAGCCACTTGGCCGACTTGTAGAAGTACATCGGCGCGACGTAGAGCCGTACGGGACCGCCGTCGTCGTGGTTGATCGGTGCATCCAGCACGTCCAGGGCCGCCAGCACGTCGGGGCGGCGGGCCTGCTCGAGCGTCAGGCTCTCGTTGTAGACGCCGTCGAAGCAGGTGAAGCGGACCGCCTTGCCATCGGGACGCACAGAGGAGGTGCGAGAGCAGCACCCCGAGAAGGGCGTGTTCGGCGGGTTCGCACCGCCGGCGCTGGCCCGGGTCGCCCGCTGGGGCACCGGCTACATATGCCCGGCTCCACCGGGATACGCGGGAGCGCTGTTCGAACTCGTCAGACGGCAGTGGAAGGACGCCGGCAGGCAGGGTGAGCCACTGCTCGTAGGCCAGATCAACGTCGCGCCGGGTCCGGAGTCCACCGTGGCGGAGGCGCGGGCGTCGCTGCTGCGCTATTACGCGTTCGCGCCGGAGCTGGCCGCGCAGTCCATGGAGGCGATGGCGACCACCGCCACGCAGATCCGGGAAACCGTCGCCGCGTACCGGGACGTCGGAGCGCACGAGGTGATGCTCAGCTGCTGGTCCGACGACATCGAGCAGATCGACCGGCTTGCGGACCTGCTGGCGTGATCTTCTCGGCCAGCCGCCCTCCGTGATGCGTACTCCAGTTAATATGGACTCGCAAGTCCAGTCTGGAGGGCGGTCATGCGCACACTCACCCGCAAGGGGGCCGCGACGCGGCAGCGCATTCTCGAGGGCGCGGCGGCGCACATCCGCGAGCACGGCGTGGCCGGCATGACGCTCGACGACGTGCTGGCCAGGACGGCGACGAGCAAGAGCCAGCTCTTCCACTACTTCCCGGACGGCCGGGAGGAGCTGCTCCTGGCCGTGGCCCGCTTCGAGGCCGACCGGGTGCTGGAGGACCAGCAGCCCCAGCTCGGCGACCTCACCTCCTGGGCCGCCTGGCAGTCGTGGCGCGACAAGGTCGTCGACCGCTACCGGCGGCAGGGCCGCCTGTGCCCGCTCAACTCCGTCACGTCACAGCTGGGCAGCCGCACGCCCGGCGCACAGGCCGTGGTCACCGAGCTGATGCACCGCTGGCAGGCCGAGATCGCCGCCGGCGTGCGGCACATGCAGGACGCCGGCGAGATCGACCCGGACCTGGACCCCGAGCGCGCGGCGGCCGCCCTGCTCGCCGGCATCCAGGGCGGCGTACTGATCCAGATGTCCACCGGCGAGACCAGCCATCTGGAAGCGGCCCTGGACATGGGCATCGCCCACCTGCGCGCGAGCAGGCTCGCGTCGCCCTGACGGAGGGCTCGCCCTCCGGGAGCGGCGGACGCGGCCTGTCGCCCCGCCCGCCGTCCGGCCCGTTCGTACTTAGAACACGCGCACAGGACACGCGCACAGGACACACGCACAGGACATGCGCTCAGGACATGCGCTCAGAACACCTGGGCGAAGCAGGCGAGGGCGACGGCCATCGCGAGCACGGCCAGCGACAGCGCCTTCATGAGACTCGATATGCGCAACGGGATGCTCCCTTCCGTGGTGAAGCCCGCCGGGCAGGACGCCGGCCGGTGATGTGTCAGGCGGCGGTCGCCCGGATGGTGACCGGGATGTTGCCGCGAGTGGCCTTGGAGTAGGGGCAGAGCTGGTGAGCGGCCGCACCGAGCTCGGCGGCGGTCTGGTCGTCCACGCCGCCCAGCTCGAGGTTGAGGACGGCGGCGAGGCCGAACTCGCCGTCGTCGCCGTGGTTCAGGGTCACCTCGGCCGTGATGCTCGTGCTCGTGAGCCGCACCTTGCGCTGCGCCGCCGCCCTCCTGACCGCGCCGAGGAAGCAGGCGCCCCAGCCGGCGGCGAGCAACTGCTCGGGGTTCGTGGCGCCCCCGGCTCCGCCCAGCTCCTTGGAGATGGCGAGGGTGGTGTCGAGGAGACCGTCATCGGCCGCGACGCGACCTCCGTTGCGACCCTCTCCTGTCACGGTGACGACCCCGGTGTAGCTGGCAGCCATGGCGGTTCCTTCCCGATGCGCATTTCTCATTCCGAACGGGCACACCCAACTGCATCACCCGTCTAACTGGTGACGATGTTCGCAGTATCAGCCGTCACCTGTCAAGGTGGTGACGAAGGTGCGGTGCTGGGCGGGATCGTGCGCCGACTGCCGTCTCGTTCCTCCTGACCTCCGTCTTTCGGGATCGTCGTCCGACCGCTGCCACCAGCTGGCACATCAACGCGCACTGTCGAGTTGCGGCAGCACCTCGGCTGCGATCAACTCCAGGTAGATCGAGATCAGTCAGGTCGAGCAGGCGCAGATGCACCCGGGTGGCGCCGATCGCGGCGAACTCGCCGATCCGTTCGACGAGCTGGGCCGGTGAGCCGATCACCGGGTCCTCCGGGGGCAACGCGCTCGGTACGTGCAAGGGGGCCGGGCAGGCCGCCCTCGAGCTCCATGGACCGGTAGTGGTCGGCGCGGAGGAAGCCCTCGAACCCGCCGTCCTCGGCCAGCCGCGCCATCCGCAGCTGATCGTCGTAGGTGGCGCCGCGATGCGGTTCGGTGAAGACGCACACGCGCATGCTCACTGTCCTCTGTCCCGGGCCACCGCCGACGTGCCCAACCCCACCAGCAGCTCGTGCAGATCGGCGCTGCATCGTGCGACCTCTTCGAAATGGGCGTCACGGCCCAGGGTCCGCGGGCGCGGAATGCGGATTTCGACTGTCTCCCGGATTCGTCCAGGACGCGGCGTGAGAACCACCACCCGGTCGGCCAGGAGCACCGCCTCGTCGATGGAGTGGGTGACGAAGACGATGGTCGACGCGTTCTCCATGTGCACGCGCTGCAGCTCCACCGACAGCTCCTCCCGAGTGATCGCGTCGAGCGCGGAGAACGGCTCGTCCATCAGCATCACCCGGGGGTTGCCGATCAGCGACCGGCAGAGGGCGACCCGCTGCTGCATGCCGCCGGACAGCTCGTGCGGCAGGCGCTTCTCGAAGCCGGCCAGCCCGGCCAGCTCCAGAAGTCGCATGGCGCGCTCGCGATGCGCCGCCCGGCGCCAGCCGAAGATCTCCACCGGGAGCAGCACATTGTCGATGACCGACCGCCAGGGCAGCAGCGCGGGCCGCTGGAAGAGCAGCGCGATGTCGCGCCGCGCCTTGGTGACCTGCTCGCCGGCGACCCTGATCTCACCTTCGGTCGGCGGCAACAAACCGGCGATGAGCCGCAGAAGGGTTGATTTACCGCATCCTGATCGGCCGACCAGAGCGACGAACTCGCCCTCGGCCACGGTCAGGTCGATACCGCGCAGCGCCTCCACGACCCCGGATCGTCCACCGAAACTGCGGGAAACCCCAGCCAGCTCAATCATGCGCGCAGCCCTCCATCTGACTGCGGTTTTAATCCAGTCGAACCAGCGTATACGGATTGAAAAGAATTGGAAGTCTCATGGGGTTAGATACCATTTGTCAACGTCCCTTCGCAGGCCCATCGGCGTCGGATGAAAGGAAACGGTGCATGAGCAGGCTCACCCGTACTGTCACCGCTCTCGCCTTGACCTGCACGTTCGTAGTTGCTTGCAGCAATCCCGACAATCAACAGCAGGCGTCGACTTCTAGCAATAAACCTCTAGAAAAGGTGACTTATCTGACCTCGTTCGGCAACTTCGGGCGAGACTCGTACGCCTGGGTCGCGAAGGACAAGGGATTCTTCCGTGAAGTCGGCCTTGACGTGGACATCAAGCCCGGGGGCGGTACGGGCGACAATATTTCGAAGATCGAGGCCGGAGCGGCGATGTTCACCCCGGTCGACCTCACCGGCCTGCTGCTGGCGCGCGGGAACGGCGGCGCCAGGAGCATCGTCGTGGTGGCCGGAGTCCAGCAGCGCACCATGGCCGCGCTCATCAGCCTCGAAGGCAACGGGATCGCCACGCCGAAGGACCTGGAGGGCAAGACACTCGCCGACAGCCCGGGTTCGGTGGTGCGCAACCTCTTCCCCACCTACGCCAAGCTGGCCGGCGTCGACGCGAAGAAGGTCACCTGGGTCAACGGCGCGCCCGCCAACCTCATCGGCCTGCTGGCCAGCGGCAGCGTGGCGGGCATCGGCCAGTTCGTGGTGGGCGAGCCGACGGTGGAGTCGGTGGCCAAGGGCAGGCAGGCGGTCGTGCTCCCCTACAGCGATGTGATGAGTGATCTCTACGGCAACGTGCTGGTCACCACAACCAAGATCGCCCGGGAGCAGCCGGACCTGGCCAAGCGTTTCATCGCGGCCCTGATGAAGGGGCTCGTCCACAGCATCGACAATCCGGACGAGGCCGGCCGGATCCTCCAGAAGAACGTCCCGGCATCGTCGGCCGCCCCCGCCGCCGCCGAGTGCACCCTGATGAGTGCTTTCGTCCGGCCGGAGGGCTCCGGCGACGTGGTCGGCACAATCGATACGAAGCGGGTCGCCCGCAGCATCGAGCTTCTCCAGGACAACGGCGCCATGCCGGCCGGGCTGACCCCCGACCAGCTCATCAGCGCAGACCTGACACCGAAGCCCTGACCCGACGAGGAGCATGTGACATGGCCGAGGCGGGCGACACCCGACCCGCGAGACGTGTCGTTCGCGGAAGCGCGACGGTCGCGGCGGTGGGCTGGCCCGCTCTCGGGCTCGCGGTCGCGATCGGCGCCTGGTGGCTGGTCACCTCGGCGTTCCCCCTCCTCCATCCGGCGGTGCTTCCGCCGCCCGACGAGGTCCTGGCCGCTTTCCAGGCGAAGTCGGCGGAACTGCTCGGCGGACTGGCCACGACAACGCTGGAGACGGTGGCCGGCTTCCTCATCTCCGTGGTCGCCGGAGTGCTGATCGGCCTGCTCCTGGCCGCCTCGCGGGCGGCCGAGCGGATGTTCTCGCCCCTGCTGGTGGCGATCAACGCGGTACCGAAGATCGCGCTCGGGCCGCTACTGGTCGTCTCACTCGGCTGGGGGCAGCGGCCGATCCTGACCATGGTCTTCCTGCTCTCCTTCTTCCCGATCGTGCTCTCGACCACGACCGGCCTGACCACGACGCCCGCCGAACTCGCCGAACTGGCCCGATCCCTGGACGCCTCGCGCTGGCAGACCTTCCGCAAAGTACGGTTTCCAGCCGCGCTCCCGCACGTCTTCGTCGGGCTGAAGGTCGCCATGCCGCTGGCCGCGATCGGCACCGTGATCGGCGAGTTCCAGGCCGGCGAGGGCGGCCTCGGCTACCAGATCGTCCAGTACAGCGGAATCGCAGACAGCGCCACCGCCTGGGCGGCGATCACCCTGCTGGGAACGATGAGCGTCGCCCTCTACACCGCCCTGGTGCTGGTCGAGCGACTGGCGCTGCCCTGGGTACGCGAAACCACCTCGGAGCGCTGACCTTCAAAGGTGCTGCCACCCTGCTGATCGCCCCCTCCCCGAGGAGCCGCCGCATCGTCGAGGTCCTCGCCGCTTCAGTCGTCCTCGTCGTCCCAGTCGTCATCGTCGTCGTCCCACAGGTCGCTGGGCGGCAGCGGATGCTCGTCGTCGATGAGCGAGTCGTCCACCGAGCGCCGCCAGGCGCTGCTCTCCTCCGGGTCGGCCCACTGCTCCTCGGTGATCCTCGGGATCGGGATGGTGGCCCGCCGGTGGTCGACCATCCAGGAGTTGCGGAAGAAGTCGAACTTGAGGTGGTAGCAGCCGGCGGACTCGGTGTAGATGATGGGCGGGACGAGGAACTGCGCCACGCCGACCTTGGCCGCGACGGTCACGTAGTCCTCGGGGATCGATTCGTCGTTCCAGCAGGCGGCGAAGTTCACCGGCTTGAGGGCGTCCTTGCCGAGCACGTGGATGAGGTTGTCCTGGATGACGAACTGGTCCGGGTCGAGGGCCACGTCCTCGCCGAGCATGAGGATCGGCGCGGGCAGGATGTGCGCTTTGGCGAAGGACTGCGCCTCGGTGTAGAGCTCGATGATCTCGTCGTGCCGCGTGGGGTCGTAGCCTCCGGAGGAGTGGAACGGGCAGCAGATCTGGCGGTCGGGCCGCTCCGGCTCGGGGAAGAACGCGGACTTGTCCACCCGCGTCATGACGGACCCGCCGTGCCGGGTCCGCAGGAACTCCGGGATCCAGCCGGCGTCGTCGGACTCGATCACCTCTGTCCGGCAGAGCGCCCGGAAGGCGGTATCGCCGAGCTTGCAGTTGAAGTAGTCGAGAAGGGTGAGCGCAGCGCACTCCGCCAGCGGCAACGCGTCGGTCTTGGCGAACCAGAAGTCGTAGCCGTTGGCCACGAAGTGCACCCCGCGGAACTCCTTGTGCACGAAGGTCTCGCGGGTGGGGCCCTTCCCCAAGCCGCTCCAGTGGGCGGCCGCCACCTGGTTGTAGTAGGCGTCGGCATGCCGGGCCAGCTCCGGCGCGAACACGCTCTCCCCGGTCAGGTAGCACGCCTTGCTGAACAGCTCACCGATCTCCGGCGCCTCGGTGACCTCGTCGGCGGTGAAGACGAGTTCGGTACGCAGGAACACCTTGCGGCCGTCGCGGTAGGGGGCGCCCTCGTGCTCGTACCGCTGATCGAAGATCACGCACGTGAACTCACCGATCTCGCCGAGCGCGGCGCCACCGATCAGGTCCAGCGCCGGCGACCCCGTACCGCCGGTCAGGTACAGCAGCACCGTGTACCGGGAGATGTGCCGCCGCGCCGCGTCGAAGTACGGCGTGTCCCGATGCCGGTGGAAGTTCGCGTCACCTGGCTCGAACCGGTTGCACCGGAACACCGGGTTCACATGCGAGAACCCCGCCACGATCGCCGGCGGCAACGCGTCGGCCACCGCCGCGGACAACGCCTCGGCCAGCAGCGCCGAGTGGAAGATGAACCGTTCACCACCCCTGGATGCGGCGTTCAGCGGCGGCACGTACAGCTTCAGCTCGTCCAGCTGCGTCAGCCGGGCCTGGGCCGCCGCCGGCAACCGCAGCGCGAACGAGAACACCCCCTCCGCGTGCTCCGCCCGTCCGGCCAGCTCCGCTTCCAACGGCACGTCCTCGAACAGGCGGTCCAGCGGGACGATGTTCTCGAACGTGCGAAAGGACAACTCGTGCGGATCGACGAACACCGCCGCCAGGTACGGCGCGTCCGCGCTGGGCCGGGCGAACAGATCCCGCACCCGCTCGTCGATCCGCTCGGCGTCGATGAACCGCACCGCCTTGAACCGCGCCGACGGATGCCATGAGATGTCCAGTCCGTCCACCGTCGCGGCCGGCTCGGCGTCGGTCGCGTCCACCTCCGCCCGATACCGGGCGGCCTCCTCGGCGGGCACGTCCCTGCTCGACAGGACGAAGAACCGATCCCGGAGTTCGATGCTCACACGCACCTCCACAAGCTGCGCAGCCCCGACGGAAGATTCGCGGCGTGCGCCAGTTTCCGCACGCCGTCCTGACCCACATCGGAGTCGTACAGCCACAGCCGCGCGAGGGACCCGGCGAACGGGGCGGCGAGCAGGGCCTCCGCGCCAGCCGCGCCGATGTCGTTGTAGCGCAGGTCGAGCTCGGTCAGCTCCGGGAACCGGTGCAGGGAACGCACGCCCTCGGCGGTCACCCTGTTGCGCTGCAGGTGCAGGCGGCGTAGTCCGCCCAGGTACGGGGACGCCGCGAGGGCCGCCAGACCGGCGTCGCCGATGCGGCAGTACCGCAGTTCCAGCGCCCGCAACCGGTCCGTGCGGAACGAGGCGGCGAGGATCTCGGCGCCGTCGGGACCGAGATCCAGATAGGAGAGGTCAAGCTCGACGAGTCGCCCGAAATCCAGCCCGTCGAGCACCTGCATGTCCAGGCGCCCGGCGCGCACCGCGGCCCCCGGGCCGTCTTCCCACTCGTCGTCGTCCTCGTCCCAGTCGTCCTCGTCCCAGTCGTCCTCGCCGGCCGCCGCGTCGGACGTGATTCTCAGCGTGGTGACGAACCGGCCGCGCAGCACCTCCTCCACGGCCTCGCGGACGTCGTCCGACCACTGGACGGCCACCTCCACGGCGAAGCCGTACCGGCGGGCCAGCACACGCGCCGTCGCCGGCAGCCCGTCGTCCCATCCACCCTCGTGCTCCGCGACGAGGGCGGCGATCTCCCGCTCCACGGCCGGGCGATCGGCGGGGCGGGTAAGCGGCAGGCGCTGCTCGAGGCGGATCAGCGTGCCTCTGGTGTCGCCCTGCTCCAGCAGCCAGTCGCTGTAGGCACGCCACGAGGCGAGGTCATCGGGATGAGCGCGTAACGCGTCTTCGACGGCGGTCACTTGCATTTGTACGAATGTACGGAGATCGACAAATGTGTCAAGGCGACGAACGTCGTCGGGCAAACGGCCGCAAATTGTCCTAGCGGGCAGGTATCGTGCTGCGCCGAGTCATGATCACCGGCGTGGGCACGGTGTACATCGCGGCGTCCTCGGGCGGAGTCAGGGGGCCCGCCCCAGTTGGAGGTCTCCACCGTGAATCCACCGGGTCCAGCCCGTTCGACGGCCGGCGAACGGGAGGCGGCGCGCACGCCCCGGGCCGAGCGCGGCCGGGACGACACCGCCGAGAGGCGGGCGTGGGAGTCCGCCGCCCGTGCCTGCTATCGGGAGATCGGGGTCCCGTTCCCGGAACGGGTCGTTTGGGTGTCGTCACCGCTCGTCGGCGCGTTCGCCGCACCGATCGCCGCCTGCCTGAGCACCGGCCACCGCAACAACCGCGTCCTGGACTCCGTCTACCGAGCGGTGGACGACACCGCCGGCGAGACCGTCGGCCACGCTGTGCGCACCGCGGTCCAGGCCGCGGCGGACGGCGCGATGAGCGATCCGGTGCACGGCGCGGCGGCCACCGCCCTGCACGCCGAGATCGCCGCGACGATGCGCTCCGCGCTGGCCGCGGTCGTGCGGGACGCGCCGCACGAAGCAGTACGGGAAGCGGCGCACGACACTCTCCCTCGCGAGGAAAGCCGGATCCTGCCCACCAGCCCGTTGGCCACGCTCGCCGGGGCGTCGGACGAGGCCGTACGGGCGGCGGTGGACACGGCGGTCGGCGGGCCGCGGCAGGACACGATCCGCGGCGAGGTGCGCCGGCTGTGGCGGGCCCACCTCGGCTTCCAGCGCTCCGGCACCTGGCTGAACCTCGTCGGCCACTTCCAGCAGACCGCGGCCCTGCCGCTCGACGAGAAGCAGCCGCAGCGACCCATCGCGGAGCGGATCGCCGAGCAGGCGCCCGCCGGCTGGTGGTGGTGGCCCTTCCAGGACTTCGTCATGCTCTGTCCGCGTCCGGCCGAGATTCACCTCGAGCAGGTCGGCGAGGGCGCCGGGGCCACGCACCGGCCGCACCGCGCCGACGGCCCCGCGGCCGGCTGGGCCGACGGGTTCGGGGTCTACTTCTGGCACGGCACCCACGTCACCCAGGCCGTCATCGAGGACACCCTCACCACCGACGAGATCCTCCGCGAGACCAACGCCGAGATCCGCCGCTGCGCCATCGAACGCCGCGGCTGGGACCGCTTCATCACCGAGGCCCGGCTTGACCAGGTCGGACCCGCCGTGCCCGACCCCGGCAACCCCGGCCAGACCCTCACCCTGCACGACGTCCCCGCGGACATCTACACCACACACGTGCGGGTCCTGCTGTGCACCAACGGCACCGTCGAACGGGACGGCACCCGCCGCCGCTTCGGCCTCACCGTCCCCGCCGACTGCACCGACCCCATCGAGGCCGCCGCCTGGACCTACGGGCTCACTTCGGCGCAGTACGCCACGGCGCAACGACGATCCTGACCCCCGCCCACCGGCAAAGGAGTCCGAGAAGATGCCCACCATCGAAGAGGCCATCGCCACCTTCGGCGTCACCGTCGACGAGCACCTCGACCGGCAGGCCGAGATCCCCGTCCTGTCCGGCCTGCAGTTCCAGGGCGATGTCGCCGTCGTACCGGCCAACCGGGACCAGGCCCGTACCCCCGTCCCCGAGGCCGGGGTCCCGATCGTCCGCGGCCAGGCCGGGGCCAACACCCACCTCCTGCTCGCCACCGGCAAGGTGTTCTTCAACCCGGAGCGCTTCGGCGGCGGAATGGTGCTCGGAGTGCTGACCGTCGCAGAGGGTGCGACCGCCTACCTCGCGCACCCCGAACACGCCTTCACCGGCATCGCCCCGGGCACCTACGAGCTGCGGCGCCAGCGCGAGCAGGCCGACCAGACCCGGCTGGTCGCCGATTGAGGGAGCATCGCCCCCTCCTGGAAGCGCGTCAGCAGGTGGACTGGTCTGTCGCCGTGCCCGTCTCGCAGGCTGACTGCTGGGCGCGGCCACGGAGCTGGGCCAGCGTCGTAGCGCCTGACCCTGCGCTTCTCGTCTGCACGCCGCCGCCGAGGAGCTGGGCGGCACGCTCCTCGTCGGCCAGCGGGGCGATCAGCGGCGCGCCGGGCTTCTCCTCGATGAAGACGCCCTGGCCGATCGGGAGCTGGACGGTCGCCTGGTATGCCTGGGCCGCCTGTGCGGCGGGCCGCCGCCTGGCTCGGTCGAGGGCGCTGTCGAGGTAGAAGAGGCCGCGCCCGGCCGTACCGAGGGACGTGCGGAGCCCCTCGAGCGTCGTGCCGGTGGGCTGCTCGACCCTGAGCCGGATCTGGCCCGAGGCGAAGCCGCGGCCGAGCTTGCCCGCATGAACCTTGTCGACCTTGATGACGACGCTGGCCCAGCGGATCGCCGCTTCCTCGCTGTCGTAGGGCACGACCCGCGGCGTGACCGAGTCGTCGCCCGAGGCGTAGGCGATGCCCGGTTCCACGCCGACGACCGTGCCCTCGACGAGCGCGGCGGCCGGGCGGAACACGCCGGACGGCTTGGCACCCGGGGTGATGTCGTCGAGGGAGTCGAAGAGGTACTCGCCGGTCCCACTGCTGGCGTGGAGCTGGGACCAGAAGGAGGGGGGCGCCGGCTTCGCGGCGGGCGCCTGGGCGCAGCCGCCGAGGGCGGCGAAGGCGGCGACGGCCGTGAGGAGCTTGAGGTGTCTCATCGCCGGTCTCCTAGTAACGGCCGTTGATGTGGGCGACGTCATGCGTGCCGTACTGGATGACAGTGTGGGAGCCGGTGCGCAGGCAGGAGCCGGACTCGGTCGAGTGGTCGAGGCCGATCGTGTGCCCGATCTCGTGGCAGGCCAGCGCCTGCCGCTGGGTGGTGCTCATCCAGTCGATATCCTTCAGGTCGTAGCGGACCTCGTACTGGTCGCAGCGCCAGGCCTGGGTGCTGTCGGCCGGCGGGATGCTCTTGACGCACTTCGAGTAGGCGAAGAGGTTGTAGCCGGTGCTGGAGCCGTCCCAGTCCAGGTCCCAGTGGTCGACGTAGTAGCGGTCGAACGACTCGACGTCGGTGCTCGGGTCGGGGGTGCTGTCGTAGGCCACGGTCATGTCGGTCTGGGAGTCCAGCTTCAGCATGGCGGCCCTGGCCGCGCTCCTGGTGCGCGTCTCCAGCGTCTCGGAGGTGTACCAGTGCTTGGCGTTGTCCGCGAAGGGGCAGCAGCCGTTCTCCGAGCCGAACCCGTTGGCGCCGGCGGGCGAGGCCGTCACGATGACCGCCGCCGCGAGGACGAGCGCCGGCAAAAGCGTTCTGTAAGACATGTGATCCTAAATGGGACAAACGGACGTCCGAGTATCCTGCCCGTAAGTCACGCGCCGATCAAGCCGGCGTCAGGTGCGCCGGTCAAGCACCGCCCGGCTCGACGGCCTGCGCCCACATTGACTTCATCTCGGCGAACCCCTGCTCCATGATCCCCACCATGGCCTCCCGGGCCCGCTCGCCGTCCCGCCGCTGGATCGCCTGAGCCACGTCGGTGTGCAGCTGCAACGCCTGCTCGTCCGGATAGTGCGGCATCAGGTGGTAATGGTGCCGTCCGGCGAGCACCTCGGCGACGATCAGTTGCAGTTTCGCGAACATCTCGTTGCCGGAGGCGGCCAGCACCCGCCGATGGAAGTCGATGTCCAGGTCGAGGAAGCGCGCCTCGTCGCCGGCTTTCCCGGCGGCCCACATCCTGGCCGCGAGCCCGACCAGCTCGCTCGCCTCGTCGTCGCCGATCCGCTCGGCGGCCAGCCAGGCGGCGTGCGGCTCGATCGCGGTCCGCAGCTCGGTGATCGAGCGCATCTGCGCCATCCGCCCGTCCGAGGCGAGCCGCCAGCGGATCACCTGCGGATCGAAGACGCTCCACACCACGGCGGGCTGGATCATGATCCCGACCCGGCGCCGGGTCTCGATGAGTCCCATGGACGCGAGCACCCGCAGCACCTCGCGGATCACCGAGCGGGAGACCTGGTAGCGGTCGACCAGGTCTTCGATGCTCAGGACGGAACCGGCGGCCACGTCGCCACTGCAGATGGCGGTGCCGAGGTGGTCGAGGACGCGTGCGTGCAGCCCTACCTCGGCAGAGGCATGCGGGGTGGGTGCGCCCCCTGGGGAGGACTGGTTCACGGCACAAAGCATATCAGTTGAAGCCCAGCTCTTGAATAAATCAGCTTTTTGGGCCTAGCATCCCGGCATTAAGCAGATGTTACGAGTGTGTGGCGCTCTTCCGGGGGGCGGCGACCATGACAGAAAGGAGAGACGACGTGCGACGTCGATCGATAATCGGTACGTCTCTGGCCGTGGTTGCCGCCATGAGCCTGTCCGCCTGTGGCGGTGGCGGCGACGGCGGCGGCGCGTCCAAGACGGTCCGGGTCACCCTGGCCAACCACGTGTGGACGGACAACATCAAGCAGGCGCTGCCCGAGTTCGAGAAGCAGACCGGGCTCAAGGTGGAGATCACCCAACTCGGCGAGGACCAGCTCTCCGACCAGTACAACGTCAAGCTGAACGCCGGCTCGTCCGACATCGACGTGATGATGTACCGCCCCCTGCAGGAGGGCAGGCTCTTCGCCAAGAACAAGTACCTGGCCGACCTGTCGGAGCAGGTGAAGGCCAACAAGGACTGGGACTTCAGCGACTTCCAGTCCGGCCCGGTGGAGGCCACCACGTACGAGGGCAAGCCGGTCGGTGTCCCGATCATCACCGAGCAGGAGGTCCTCTACTACCGCAAGGACCTGCTCGCCAAGGCCGGCCTCAGCGCCCCGCCGAAGACCCTCGACGAGCTCAAGGCCGCCGCCGCCAAGGTCAAGACGGCCGAGCCGGGCGTCGCCGGCTTCGTCGCCCGTACCGGCAAGTCGCCGGCGGTCACCCAGTTCTCCAGCTTCCTTTACAGCTTCGGCGGCGACTTCGTCGACGGCAGCGGCAAGGCCGCGGTCAACAGCGACGCGGCCAAGCAGGCGTACGCCTTCTACGGCGGGCTGATCAAGGACTCAGGTCCGGCGAACGTCAGCACCGACATGGGCTGGCCCGAGGCGATGGCCATCTTCACCCAGGGGAAGGCGGCCTTCTACACCGAGGCGAACTCGCTCTACAAGAACGCCACCGACCCGGCCAAGTCCAAGGTCTCGGACAACGTCGGCTTCGCGCCGTTCCCGGCCGGGCCGAGCGGTTCGAAGCCGTACAACATCCCGTCGTGGGCACTGGCCATCAACTCCAGCTCGGAGAACACGGGCAACGCCTGGAAGTTCATCGAGTGGGCCACCAGCAAGGCGCAGACGCTCACCCAGCAGAAGTCCGGCGTGCCGGGCGCCCGCAGCTCCGTCTGGGCCAACCCGGAGGGCACCTCGACCTTCCCGAAGGACCTGGTGGAGGCCATCGCGGCCAGCACCAAGGCCGGGGTGGGTCATGACCGGCCGCTGGTCGTGAAGGTCGCCGAGTCCCGCGAGATCGTCGGCCAGCCGATCGTCGACGCGATCACCGGCAAGGACGCCGCGGCGGCCGCCGACACGGCCAACGCCGCGTTCCAGAAGTTCCTGGACGACGAGGCCAAGTAAGCGGCACGCGCGGGTGGCGGGGGCGAGCGCCCGCCACCCGCCCACCCCTGGAGACCTCATGGCAACGATCACCACCAAGGCGCCGCGCAGCGCCTCCGCCGCCCCCGACACGCCCGGCTGGGTGGTCTGGGTCAACGACCACCGCAAGTGGCTCTTCGCCGCGCCCGCGATGACCTTCGTCGCCGCGCTGCTCGTGTTCCCCCTGGCCTGGACCGGCTACCTCAGCCTGACCGACGCCGAGGGATCCGTCCGCGCGGAGAGCGAGTTCGTGGGCATCCAGAACTACCTCGACGTCCTGTCGGACACCGACCGGTTCTGGCCCGCGGTCGGGCGGACCGCCACGTTCACCGTCGTCGCGCTGCTGTTCGAGGTGGTCCTCGGGATGGCGATCGCACTGCTGCTCTGGCGGCCGTTCAAGGGGCAGAGGTGGGTACGGGTCGCCATCCTCATGCCGCTCGTCGCCACTCCGGTGGCGGTCGGCATGATGTGGCGGCTCATCTTCGACCCGAACATCGGCATGGCCAACCAGATCCTCGGCTGGTTCGGCATCGGGCCGCAGCCGTGGCTCGCCGGCCAGCACTCGGCGCTGCCCACCACGATCTTCATCGACGTGTGGCAGTGGACGCCGATGGTGGTGCTGATCCTGCTCGCCGGGCTCACCTCGCTGTCGGACGAGCCGCAGGAGGCGGCGCGCATCGACGGCGCCAGCACCTGGCAGCGTTTCCGGCACGTCACCCTCCCGCTGCTGACGCCCACGCTGACCGTGGCGGTCCTGCTGCGCGGCATCGACGCGCTGAAGACCTTCGACATCCTGTACGCCACGAAGGGCCGCGGCGGCGGTTCGTTCCACGAGGTAGAGACCCTCAACGTGTACGCCTACGGCCTCAGCTTCGACTACAACGAGTACGGCATCTCCTCCACCGTCCTCATCCTCTTCTTCCTGATCATCATCGGGGCGATGTGGGCCCTGACCGCCCGGCGCAAGGAGGCGCAGCGATGAAGCCCCGGCCCGCGTACCAGGTGTTCCGGGTAGTGGCGCTCACCTTCGTGGTGCTGTCACTGGTCGCGCCGCTGCTCTGGATGATCGCCGCGTCGTTCAAGACCAACGTCGACATCTACGACCCCGGCAAGGCGCTGGCCTTCTCGCCCACCATGGACAACTACGCCAAGGTGCTCCAGCAGGCGAACTACGTCGAGTTCATCGTCAACAGCCTCTGGGTGGCGTTCGCCGCGACCGTGGCGTCGCTGGTCCTCGGCGTGCCGGCCGCGTACTCGATGAGCCGGTTCAACATGCAGAAGTCCGCGCTGGTGGTGCTGATGGCCCGGGTCATCCCCGGCGTCTCGCTGCTGGTGCCCTGGTACTACGTCTTCTCCAACCTGAAGATGGTCGGCGGCTTCGGGGTGCTGATCATCAGCCACATGTTCGTCTCGCTGCCGCTGGTGGTCTACATCATGATGGGCTACTTCGACAGCCTGCCCGAGGAGCTGGAGGAGGCGGGGCTGGTCGACGGGCTCACTCATATCGGCGCGTTCCGCCGCATCATGCTGCCGCTGTCCGTGCCGGGCATCGCCACCGCCGGGATCCTGTCCTTCATCTTCTCCTGGAACAACTTCATGTTCGCGCTCGTGCTCTCCGACGCCGACACCAAGACCCTGCCCGTGGCGATCTTCGACTTCGTCGGCTACGCCAGCATCGACTGGGGCGGCCTGATGGCCGCGGCCACCGTGGTCACCCTGCCGATCATGGTGATCGCCCTGTTCGTGCAGAAGTACGTGGTCTCCGGCCTCACCGCCGGCGCGACGAAGGGCTGACCGGCATGACGACCATCGCGCGCATAGAGACCTTTCTTGTCGCCCCCCGCTGGCTCTTCGTCCGGGTGGAGACCGACTCCGGGATAGCCGGCTGGGGCGAGGCCACCTGCGAGGGGCGCTCCGAGACCGTCCGCGCCGCCGTGGACCAGCTCGCGGAGCTGCTGATCGGCCGGGACGCGCTGCGCATCGAGGACCACTGGCAGGTGCTGACCAAGGGCTCGTTCTACCGGGGCGGTCCGATCCTGGCGAGTGCCGTGGCGGGCCTCGACCAGGCCCTCTGGGACATCGCCGGCAAGCACTTCGGCGCCCCGGTGCACCAGCTGCTCGGCGGTCCGGTCCGGGACCGGATCCGGGTGTACGGCTGGGTCGGCGGCGACGAGCCCAGCGAGGTCCGCGACCACATCGCCGCCCAGGTCGAGGCCGGGCTCACCGCGGTGAAGATGAACGCCTCCGGCAAGATGAGCCCGGTCGCCTCGGTCGCCGAGCTGGACGGCGTGGTCGCCCGGGTGGCCGCCGCCCGCGAGGTGCTCGGCGACGACCGCGACGTCGCCGTCGACCTGCACGGGCGGTTCACTTTGGCCAACGCTCGCCGGGTGGCGCCGCTGCTGGAGCCGTACCGGCCGCTGTTCATGGAGGAGCCGGTCGTCCCGGAGAACTCGCACCTCATCGGCGAGTTCGTCCGCTCGACCACCATCCCGGTGTCGACCGGGGAGCGGCTCTACAGCCGGCAGGAGTTCCTGCCCGTCTTCCAAGCCGGCATCGCGGTCGCCCAGCCGGACCTCTCGCACGCCGGCGGCATCACCGAGGTACGCAAGATCGCCGCGCTCGCCGAGGTGTACGACGTGCAGCTCGCCCCGCACTGCCCGCTCGGCCCGATCGCCCTAGCGGCCTGCCTGCAGGTCGGCTTCGCCACGCCGAACTACCTGATCCAGGAGCAGAGCATCGGCATCCACTACAACCTCGGCGCCGAGGTGCTCGACTACTGCCTCGACAAGACCCCGTTGACGTTCGTGGACGGACACGTCGAGCGGCTCACCGCGCCCGGCCTGGGTATCGAGATCGACGAGCAGGCCGTCCGCTCCGCCGACAAAACCGGACACGCCTGGCGCAGCCCCATCTGGCGGCACCGGGACGGCTCCTACGCGGAATGGTGACCATGACCCTCGACCTCACCGCCACACTCGCCGCCACCCGATTCCTGGCGATCATCCGCGGCACCGACACCGCCGCCGCCATCGCCACCGGCACCGCGCTGCTCGCCGAGGGCGTCCGCGTGGTGGAGGTGGCCCTGACCACGCCCGGCGCGCTCGATGCCATCGCGGCGATCCGGGCGGCCGCCCCGGCCGGCTCGCTGGTCGGCGCCGGCACCGTGCTCACCCCGGCCGCCGTCGCCGACGTGGCCGCGGCCGGCGCGCAGTTCGTCGTCACCCCCGCCGTGGTCGACTCCATCGGCGAGGCGGCCCGCCGCGGGCTCCCGGTCGCCGCCGGAGCGCTCACCCCGACCGAGGCGTACGCCGCGGTCCAGATGGGCGCCGCCGCGGTGAAGCTCTTCCCGGCCTCGCTGGGCGGGCCCGCGTACCTGAAAGCGCTGCGCGACCCGTTCCCGGACATCCCGTTCGTCGCGGTCGGCGGGGTGGGCCTGGCCGAACTGCCCGGCTACCTCGCCGCCGGCGCGATCGCCGTCGGCGTCGGGGGGCCGCTGATCGGCGATGCGGCGTCCGGCGGTGACCTGGAGGCCCTGCGGGAGCGGGCCCGCGCCTACCTCGCCGCGACGTCATGAACCCCGGTCGGCCTGCAGCCCGGCGACACCACTTGTGAGAAAGGCACCTAGGTGAAGATCATCGCAGCGGACGTCATCGTCACCAGCCCTGACCGCAACTTCGTCACCCTCAAGATCACGACGGACGAGGGGATCACCGGGCTGGGCGACGGCACCCTCAACGGGCGGGAGCTGTCGGTCGCGTCATACCTGGCCGACCACGTCGTCCCCCTGCTGATCGGGCGGGACCCGCATCGCATCGAGGACACCTGGCAGTTCCTCTACCGCTCGGCGTACTGGCGGCGCGGGCCCGTCACCATGGCCGCCATCGCGGCCGTGGACGTGGCGCTGTGGGACATCAAGGCCAAGGCCGCCGAAATGCCGCTCTACCAGCTGCTCGGCGGAGCCTCCCGCAACGGGATCATGGCGTACGGGCACGCCTCGGGCCGCGACCTGCAGGAGCTGTTCGACTCGATCCGCAAGCACCTGGAGATGGGCTACCGGTCGATCCGGGTGCAGACCTCCGTACCGGGCATCAACGCCGTGTACGGCGTGGCCGCCCAGCCCAGCGTCGACGGCAAGCGGTACGACTACGAGCCGGCCCAGCGCACCGCGCTGCCCGCAGAAGAGGACTGGGACACCCGCGCCTACCTGCGCCACCTGCCTGGCGTCTTCGAGGCGGTGCGCAACGAGTTCGGCCCCGAGCTGCCGCTGTTGCACGACGGGCACCATCGGATGACCCCCATCCAGGCCGCCAAGCTCGGCAAGGCCCTCGAGCCGTACGACCTGTTCTGGCTGGAGGACTGCACCCCCGCCGAGAACCAGGAGGCGCTGCGCCTGGTCCGGCAGCACACCACCACCCCGCTGGCCATCGGCGAGGTCTTCAACACCGTGTGGGACTACCAGACCCTGATCCGCGAACAGCTCATCGACTACGTCCGCTCCGCCGTCACCCACACCGGGGGGATCACGGCCATGCGGAAGCTGCTCGACTACGCCGCCCAGTACCAGATCAAGTCCGGCATCCACGGCCCGACCGACATCTCGCCCGTCGGCATGGCCGCCGCCCTGCACCTGGACCTGGCGATCCACAACTTCGGCATCCAGGAGTACATGCAGCACGGCCCGGCGACCAACGAAGTGTTCCAGCAGTCGTTCAGCTTCACCGACGGCTACCTGCACCCCGGTGAACTGCCGGGACTCGGCGTGGAGCTCGACGAGGAGGCCGCGGCGCGCTTCCCGTACCAACCGGCGTACCTGCCGTTCAACCGGCTCAAGGACGGCACCGTCCATGACTGGTGAGCACCGGGCCACCCGGCACATCGTCGTCATGGGCGTGTCGGGCGCGGGCAAGACCACCGTGGCCCGCGGGATCAGCGAGCTGACCGGGCTGCGGTTCGCCGAGGCGGACAGGTTCCACCCGGAGGCGAACGTGGCTCGGATGCGCGCCGGCATCCCGCTGGACGACGCGGACCGCTGGCCGTGGCTGCGTGACCTGGCCTCCTGGATGGCCGCCCGGCACGCCGAAGGCGTCTCCACGGTGCTGGCCTGCTCGGCGCTCAAGCGCGCCTACCGGGACGTGCTACGGCAGGGCCCGCCGGAGGTGGAGTTCGTCCATCTCGACGGGTCCGCGGAGCTGATCCGGGACCGGATGACCCGCCGCACCGACCACTACATGTCGGCCAGCCTGCTCGACTCGCAGCGGGCGATCCTGGAGCACCTCGACCCGGACGAGTCCGGGATGGTGCTGGAGGTGGCACTGCCGCCGGACGAGCTGGTGGCGGCGGCGGTCGCCCAGCTCGGCCTGCCGCCGGCGGAACGCTGGGATCTAACTGGCGACTCGCCGACCCTGCGATGACTGATGAGGGCGTTGACAAACGTCTTGCTGAGCTCTGGCTGGATCGCAGCGGACTGACGGCTGGGATTCCTGTCGGTCCCAGCGGCAGACCGATCGCGTATCGACGCTGCCGCTCGACCAGCGAGGGTAGGCGACGCGATGGCGGACCTCAACTCATCGCCGTCAGGGTGTCACGCAACCGGCGCAGGTCCCGCATGCGGGCCTCGTACGTCGCCCCGACCACCACGAGCAGCAGCCCGCCCACGGCGATCGGCACCCAGCGCGGCACCGCGAGGAACAACTCCGACACGTACGGTGCCAGTTCCCGCACCGCGACCCCGGCGACCACAACGGCTCCGATCACCGTGGGCGCCTGGAGCCGGAACCGGGCTCCGGCGAACAACACCGCCAGCGCCAGCACGCCGAGCGCCAGCGACCGCCGCCATTCCGTGTCCGAGTAGACCGCCACCAGGCTGGGCAACATCGTGAAGGAGAGGCCCGCACCATAGGCCGCCCAGGACGAAACCGGTGCGCCGCGCCGCCGCCACCAGCCGGATCCCAGCAGGACCAGCGAGCACGGCACCGTGTACGCCTCGACGACGGTGACCTCGTCCGCCCCCAGCCGCAGCCACGAGGCCAGCAACAGCAGGGTGGCGCCGGTGTACCTGAGGCCGTTCACGCCGCCTCGGCCGGCCGAGCCCGGCCACAGCGACATGAGCAGCACCAGCACCCCGGCCACGGCGAACCCCGCGCTCGCCGCAACGAGTACGCGCAGGCCCAGCGAGAACCCCACCGCCACGGCCTCCAGCCCGAGGAACAGCGCGGCGAAGCCCAGTCCCCAGACCCGGAGCTCCTTCAGCCTGGCCGACAGCGCCATGGCGGCGGCCGCCACCGCCAGGATGGGCAGCACGATCAGCGTCGCCGGCTCGCTGCCGAACGCGTACGCCGCCGCCCGTACCGAGGCCGGACCGGCGACGAGCGCGCATGCCACCGCCCACCAGGGCGCCCGGCCCAGTGTGGCGGCCACCGCCGGCGCGACGGCCAGCACCGCCTGCACCGCCACCGCCGCCGCGTGGGGCATCGCGAAGGCTTGGGGGGCGACCGCGACCATGAGCGCCCCGGACAGCAGTGCGCCGGACGCCGCCGCCTTCATCGGCCACCCGCCAGTGCCGCGCACGACCGCAGCCTTCATCGGCCACCCGCCGGCGCCGCGCACGACCGCCGCCAGGAGGCCGGCCGCCACCACGCCCAGCACCACCACGTCCGCCGGCGACGCCATCTCGCCCAGCTGCCACTGCCGTCCGTTCCACGTGCCCGTCCAGAGCACGTCCAGCCAGGCGAGCGGCGCCGCCAGCGTGGCCACGAGCCGAGGCAGCAGCGTCAGCGTGGTCAGCAGCGCGACCAGCCCGCCGGTGGCCATGCCCGCCAGCCGTACCCTCCGCCAGGGCAGCCAGGCGGCGGCGAGCACCACGGCGAGTGCGGGAACGAGGTAGGCCAGGGAACGCCAGTCCGTGCCCGGACCGTCCAGCGCCGGCTGTGCCAGCGCGGCCGGCACGGCGATCAGCGTGAGCGCGGTTCCGACGGTGACCGCGGAGGCCCATATCTCCTCCTGAGCCTTGCCCGGCCTGGCCAGCAGCCATGTCACGAACCCGCCGAGCAGGGCCAGCGCGACCAGCGGCACCGACCTGACCAGGGCCTGACCGGCGGACGGTGACCCCAGCGCGTACGGCGCGCCGCCCAGCAGGGCGAGGCTCGCGATCCCGCTGCCGGCCAGGGCGGCCGTCACCCTCACCGCTCCCCGGCCGTAGCGGACCAGGGCGACGTCCAGCGCCGCCGTGGCCACCAGCATGGCCACCAGCCAGGTCGCCGACAAGTCGCCGACCAGCAGCGGCAGGACCGGCTGCGCCAGCACCACGGCGACCGGAGCGGGTCCGCGAAGCCGGGTGACCCGGGCATAGGCCACCAGAATGAGCGCAGTGAGCCCGAGCACCCCCGCCGTGTAGTGCAGCCCGTCGAGGGCGTCGACCCCGAGAAATCCCACCCGCCTGGCCGCGTACCCGTCGAGCAGCAGCAGCGCGACCGCGAACCCGGCCACGGTCTCGGCCGTCGCGGTGAGCCTGCGCCGGATCAGCACGACCGGCGCCAGCAGGACCAGCGCGGTGAACGCGGCCAGCACGGCCGCGCGCCCGCCCATGCCCAGCCGCCCCCAGCTCACCACGGTGAACACCACCGCCGCCACCGTCAGCAGCAGGCCGCCGAGGATGAGCAGGACGTTCTTCGCGGCGCCCGGGGAGACCTCCCGCGTCGGGGCACCGGGCCCCGAAGCTCCGGGTCCGGCCCCCGCGCCTGCCGCCCCGTCATCCGCCGCGCCGGCGCGCAGGACGCCGAGCAGTTCCGTACGGCGGGCCTGCAGCCTGGCCTGCTGATCCCTCAGCCCGGCGAGAGCCTGGTCCACCTGCCAGAGCTCGTGCGCGGCGGGTCCCTGCAGAGGCAGCCCACACCTCGGGCACCTGGACACCGGCTCCTGGGGCCCGGTTCCAGACAACACCGCACCGCAGTCCGGACAGTTCATACTTCCACGCACCGATACTCCGCCTTAAACCTGTCGAGGTGACCCATACTTCACCGCGACGTCCTTTCGAACCACTGTCAGCGGGAACAGCGGTCCTCCGCGAACGGATCGACACCTGTGCGCTCACGCCCGCAACCTCAGCGCCGGCCGCGCACACCGATCGGAAGATGGTGCAGGCAATGCACGCCGGCATCGTGCCCACCGCCGGCACCTGCGTATCAGTGCTGCCGGTGGTCGCCCACGAAGCCGCGCGGGAGACGGCGCGCGACCGCCGGATCAGAAGCAAGATCTTTTAGTGCTGCGCAGACGGCTCGGCCTTCAGGAGCCGATGGCGCTCAGGTAACCGTTCCGGCTACGGCGGGCGAGCGCCGCGACACCACCGATGGCAGCGCGAGCCGGGCCCGAGGCGTGGCAACGGCGAGCCCTGGATGCTCAGATGATCGTCACCCATGTCGGATGACGATCATCGATCATCATCCCGCAGGGCGTCCTGCTCGCGGTCGCCGTGTCCGTCGTCGAGATGCTCGCCCGCGTGGTCGCCTGCGCGACGGGCGCCCTGCCGCCGGTCGCGGCATGGGCGAGCTAACCGATCTGTCCGTGGCTGGTGCACGAAGTCGTTGATCGAGCGGAGGTTGAGCTGTCTGCCGACGTTGTGACCGGGTTCGTTGGCGGTGGCCTCCTTGGGTGCGTGACCGTCGAACGCGATTTCCAGACGCCAGCCGTCACGCTCCAGGATGACCGTAGGGCCGGAGGATCGCGGGACGGTCTGCACATCCCAGCCGTGTCGGTGTGCCCGATGGGCAAGTGCGTGCGGATTCACCGATTCGTACTCCTTGCTCGAACGGGGGTCCAGTGGAGTTTACCTACGCAGTGTCATGGCGCGGATGCTACTGGTAGGCAACTGGTCTATCCCTTCTATCGAGAGGACGGTCGGAAGTCCGGTTTCGGTTCCATCGCGAGCTTTGATGGCATCGCGGCCAGCGCACGGCGGGTGATCTCGCCCGGCGCGGCGTCCACGGATACCGTCACGCCCTTCTCGTCCGCCTCCAGCGGGTCCAGTGCCTCGAGCTGCGAGCGCAGCAGTGCGGGCGGCATGAAATGGCTGGTGCGGTCCGCCAGCCGGCGGAACGGTCGTCCTCCTCGGGCTGCTCCCGCCCGGCAAGACCGGGTTCCTGGGCAACGTGGTCGTCACCAGGGAGATCACCATGCGGGGCGCCTTCCGCTTCGACCACGAATTCGACGACGCGCTGTCGCTCCTGGCCTCGGGCTTGGCGGTCGATCCTGTCATCAGCCACACCCGTCCGCTGGCCCGGGCGGTCGAAGCGTTCGACCTGGCCGGTGATCGTTCCATGGCGGCCAAGGTCCTGCTGGACCTGGGCGGCGAATGACCGGAGCGCGTGGCGCGGACTCGGGCCTCGAGCAGCGCGGGAGGCGATGTCAGGGAGGGAAGACCGCCGCGGATCACGGTCCGGTGGTGAGGACGGGCAGCCAGTTCGGACGGCTGAGGGCGCCGGTCCAGCCGGTGAGCGAGGTGACCTTCTGCTTGCCCGTCACATCGACCAGCACCAGGCGGTAGTGGGACTTGTCGTTCGCGCCGTACCGGGCCCAGGCGATCAGGTGCGTGTCGTCGGCCCAGGCCAGCAACTGGGTGATCGCGAGACCGCCGCCTGGCGCCAGAAGGGTGGTCTCGCCGGAGGCGACGTCGGTGACGAAAGGTGCTGAGCCGAGCCTGCCGCCCATGGCCAGCCGCCGGCCGTCGGGAGACAGCCCGGCCGTCTGGTCACTCAAGGACTCCTCGGCGGGGCCGGTACGAGAATGCCCGGTGAGGTCGTAGTACTTGCGGGGCTGCTGACGCGCCCCGGTCCATTCCCAGATCAGCGAGCCGTCACGGCTCCACGACAGGTCGTTGCGCAGGCCGGCGGAGTCACGGGCGCCGGGCAGGGCGTGGAAGGCGGCCTTGCCGCTCTCCACGTCCACGATGGCGAAACCGGTCCTGACCTGGCGTGCGTCCGGCTCCGCTGCGGGGTCGGCGAAGATGCCGGGGACGCGGTCGTATGTGGTTACGAGGAGCCGCTTCCCGTCCGGGGACCAGGCGACGCTCCCTGCCGCCGCGCGGCCCAGATAGATCCAGCGCCGTACGCTGGCGGCGGTGGTGTCCACCAGGCCGATCCGGCGGGCGGGCAGCGTCTCTTCCAGCACCGCGGCCGTCCGGCCCGAGGGCGCCACGTCGACCCATCCCCATCGCCCGTGCGTGTAGCCTCCGGTACCCGCGTAGGTGAGCAGGTACCAGGAGCAGTTGTGCTCGCAGGAGGCGTACGCGGTGAGCGTGACGCGCCCGGCGGCGACGCGTTCCACCGGCGTGGAGCGGCCGGGATCGGCCGCGATGTCTCCCGCGATGCGGCCGGTGGCGACCTCCGGATTCTCCCGTGCGACGAGGGAGGGCACCGTGATCACGCCGACGGTGACGGCGGCGACCAGGGCGGCCGCGGTGGTCGCCGCCCGCCTGATCCGCATGCGCGTGCGCTGCCGCCACGCGGCCTGCGCTACGCCGGCCGGCAGCCTGGCCTGGTCGGCCACCGCACCGAGCGCGTCCTTCACCAGTTCCTCAGTGCTCATGTCAGCGTTCCTTCCCGTGGGTGGCCGTGGATCGGGCGTACAGGTCGTGGAGCTCGGGGCACAGCCGCAGGAGCCGGGCCAGGGCCCGGTGGGCGGTGCTGCGTACCGTGCCGATGCTGCAGCCGAGTGTGGCGGCCACGGTCGACTCCGACAGGTCTTCGAAGTAGCGGAGCACGAGCACGGCCCGTTGCTTGGAGGTCAACTTGCCGAGCGCGTCCTGGATCACGATCTTGAGCTCGACGTCGTGCGTCGTGTCCGCGGCCGGCCGCTCGGGGAGCTCCGCGACGGCGTACTCCCTCCTGCGCCGCCACCACGAGATCTGCTGGCGATACATCACCTGCCGGAGGTATGCCTCCGGGTCCTCGATCTTGTGCCATTTCAGCGCCGTCTTGGCCAGGCTGGCCTGCAGCAGGTCCTCGGCCGCGTGCTGGTCCCCGGCCGTCAGCAGATAGGCCAGGCGGATGAACGCGGGCGAGCGCGCCGCCACGAACTCGTCGAACGCGCGCCGGCCCGCGGAATCCCTGATCATCGGGAGACCTCGCCACGCAATTGGGTGACCGTCACGAAGTGGTAGCCGCGGGCGGAGAGCGTGCGCAGCACCCGCGGGATGGCCGCCACCGTGGTCGGGTGGATGTCGTGGAAAAGGATGATCGCGCCCGGCCTGGCCCCCGACACGGCAGCGCGGGTCACCTGGGCGGCGTCGCGGTGCTTCCAGTCCAGGGTGTCCACGTTCCACAGGACGAGGGGGTGCGGCGTCTGCGCCCGCACGACGTCATTGACGGCCCCGTACGGGGGACGGACGGTGTTCGGCGTCACACCCGCTGCCTTTCTGATGGCCTCGTCGGTACGGCGTAGATCATCGCGCACCTGGGCCGCCGTCAGCCTGGTCAGGTCGCGGTGGGACCAGCTGTGGTTGCCGATCTCGTGCCCCGCCTCGGCGGTCTGGCGCACCACGTTCGGGCTCATCGCCACGTTCTGCCCGACGACGTAGAACGTGGCGCGGGCATGGAACCCGGCCAGATGGGCCAGCAGCGTCTGTGTGTAAGGTCCGGGGCCGTCGTCGAACGTCAGGGCCACACATTTCACCCGGTGACAGTCAGCGGTCTCCGCCGAGCCTGCCGGGGGAAGGGTGGGCGTCGGGGAGGCGCGGCCGTCCAGGTCGAGGCGCCGCTCGGGCTCCAAGACCTGTTGCTGCACCCGCCGGCCGAAGCCCGACAGCAGCGGCCGTGCGACCGCCGCCGGCAGCACGGCCTGGAGTTGCCCGGCGGGCGCCACCCCTGCCACGCTCTCATCGAAGGTCACCACCAGGTCCCCGCCTGCGGTGAACGCCAGATCGTCCAGGTAGCGGGCTCGCGAGGCGCTGTCGGCCATGACGGTGCGCAGCGCCTGCGCGTCGAAGCCCTCCTTCCTCGACAGGGCCTTGTCCAGCTCGGCGGTGAGCCTTCCGACCGAGCCCGGCTCGACGAGCGCGGTCGCGGGCAGGACCGTGCCGCTCTGGGCGTCGTACCAGCGGGTGGTGGTGGACAGGCCGTCGCCGGCGCCGCCGAGCCACCACTCGGTGTAGCGCACCCCGATGACGTCCCCCGAGGCGACCAGGAACGCGAAGTCCAGGTTCAGCTCCGGATCGGCCTGGTCGCACGCCTGGGCGAGGAAGTCGGTGCGCCTGGCCTCCACCATGCGGCGCAGCGCCGCAGTGAACGCTTCGGCGCCCGGCACCTGCGGATAGGCGATCGACCAGGGGCAGGAGGGGTCGTTACCGCTGGGACGGACCACCCGCAGACCGTCGATCCAGGTCGGCGAGACGGTCGCGATCTCGTCGGCGTGGTGTGACGCCGCGTGGACCGCGGGGGTACGCCGGCCTGCCTGCGTCGGTGCCGAACCGGTGGCCGCACAGCCCGCCGCCGCCAGCCCGGCGAGGACGAGCAGCATGATGATCATGTTTGAGGGTTTCACGGCCGCCAGAACTCCGCTCTTCTTGACAAACGAGGACAAAACACGCACTGGGCCTGTAATCAGATAGATGCACGTTCCTCGCGTTTTGTTGGCATAAGGACGCGCCAGGGTGGGGCGATCTTTGCGACCTGGCGCGGAAGTTTTTCGCGATCACCGCGATCGGCCGAGAGGAACACCAACCATGTGGGCCGGAGCCACCACGGAGGGCCCGATTGAGGCATTTGCCGGATTCGCCAGCACCCGCGACCGCGGGTGCCGTGGGACATGGGCCTTTGAAGCGGATTCCTTGGTCAAGTAATGGATGAACGGCCGCCCATTACGGAATCCTTGAGCAGGCGAGAACGCCGCAGCCCACCACACCGGCTGCCCCCGAAGCGAGCAACGAGTGCGATGGCGGATCCGTGGAACAGCTGGAATACCGAAGGCTCATCAAGGTGCTGGAGCAAGTGGCCGGGGCTCGGGAGGGGGAGCTCTATCCGGTGCTGGCCGAGGCTGTGGCCGTCCATCTCGGGTGGATCGACGCGTTCGTCGCCAAGAACCCCGCGTATCTGGCGCTGGGAAGCGATGGTGAGGAGCAGTACCTCACCATGTTCCAGCCGGACTTCGTGGAGGAATACGTCGAGCGCTGGCGCTGGAACAATCCGTTCGCCTCGCACGACGGGGTCGCCCGCCTGACCCGCCACGGTGCGGCGACCCTCGGACAGCTCCGCCTGCGGGCGACCGAGCCGGAGCGGGACTTCGCCGACACGTTCCTGCGCCGCCACGGCATCGACGACATGCTGAAGATCGTCGTCAGGTCCCCGGCCACGGGCGCGGTCAGCACGCTGGGGGTGCCGTTCGACGGTGATCGGCACGCCATCGGGCCGAGCGACCTGCTGATGGCGGCCACGCTGGGCCCGTTGCTGAGCCCGTACTTCGACGCGAACCTCGTACCGGCCTCCGTGCGGGACCTCACCTCAGGTGAGCGCGACGTGGCCGAACTGGTGGTGCTCGGGCTGGGCCACAAGCACATCGCGCGGCGGCTGAACGTCAGCGAGAGCACGGTCGAGAAACGCCTCACCCGCATCCTCGAGAAGACGGGATGTGGCAGCCTGGCCGAGCTGACCGCCGAGTGGAAACGCCGTCCGATGAGCTGACCCCGCCCACCAGTGCCGAGTTCGCGGCGCGACCGTCCACCGGGCGAACGGCACGTACCTGGCCAACATGGTGTTCCGCGCCCGCCCGGCAGGCTGAACCGGCGGCCGGCAGGTTCGGCCGTCTGGTGCCGGTCAGCCCTCCTGAGCGAGGTCCAGGAAGAGGGCGGCCGACCAGCCGAAGGCGGTCGTCGCGCGGCCCGCGCGGCGGCCGGTCAGCGGGTTCCAGTACTCGTGGAGGCCGCCACCGTCGCGGACCATGGCCAGGGTACGCTCGCGCAGCTCGGCGGCCGTCCCCCGATGCCCCGAGCGGCGCAGGCCGTCGATGAGCAGGTAGTTGACGTTCAGCCAGACCGGTCCGCGCCACATGGCCTCGGGGTCGAATCTCGGGTCGTCGAAGGCGACGGTCGGCACCGGGTGCTCGGCCCAGAAGCTGGGCGAGCGTAGGTCGGCGACGAGCCGGTCCGCGATCCCCGCGGGGAGCCGCCCGGTGAAGAGCGGCATCAGCTCCAGCGGGGTGCGCACGTCCGCCTCGCGCCCGCCGACCACGGTGGCGAACCTCGTGCCGTTCCACCGGCGCGCGATCATGCGGTCCACCAGGGCCTGCGCCCTGGCTCGCCACGGTGCGGCGTCCTTGCCGAGCGCCTGTGCGATGTCGCCCAGGCGGTCGTGCTGGAGGGCGAGGTAGGCGTTCAGGTCGGGCGGCTCGGCGCGGGGGCCACCGTCCCAGATGGGGCTGTCGTCCAGGCCGGACGAGTACGGGTGCAGGTATTCGGCCAGGCCGTCGCCGTCCGGGTCGGAGTGCCTGAACCACCACTTCTGGGAGCGGGCCAGTGGCTCGTAGACCTCGGCGAGGAAGTCGGGGTCGGGGTCCACCTCGTGGATCTTCCACACCGCCCAGGCAGTGAGCGGCGGCTTGGTGACGGGGACGACGTCCCCGATCGGCCCGCCCCCGACGTGCTCGGCCAGCCTGGCCAGGTCGGAGCGGGGCAGGTCGGTGGTCTCGGCCAGCACGCCGTGGTCGTGTACGACGTCGGGGATCAGGCCGTCGGGGCGCTGGTGGTCGAGCAGGATGCGGATCTGCTCCCTGGCCAGGGCGGGGTCGGCGTGCCTGAGCGCGATGGCGTGGAAGTAGGAGTCCCAGTTCCACAGGCCGACGTAGCCGTTCTTGGCGGGGACGAGTGACTCTCGGCCCTGGATCCGTACCAGGTTCACCGCCAGTGTCCACCACGCGTCCTCCGCTCGTTCGCGCAGGTCCGCAGGCACGGCGGGCATGCGGGCGAACCAGTCGCGCCACCGTGCGGCGGCCGCGTCGAGCACCGCCGCCGCGTCGTGCCTCGCGCGATCCGGGCCGATGAGGGTGACGCAGCCGTCGATGTCAGCCTCGCCGCCGTCCCAGACGGCCCGCGCGCCCGCACCGGTCAGGACGAGCGTGTCCGGTCCCGCGAAGGCCATGGCCACGCCGGCCGCGAACTCCACGCGGTCCGGCAGCACCCGCAGCACCGGCAGTTCGCCGCTCCCCGAAAGGATCCGCAGGCCGGTGAGCAGCGTCGCGTCGACGAGCCTGGTCTCGTACCGGGCTCTGGCGATCCAGAGCGAGCCGTCGTCCGCCGCCATCACCAGCAGCCGCGAGTCGCGGTCGGTGAACGGGCGTTCGCGTAGGTCCGGCATCAGCGACCTCCCAGGCCGGAAGCGGCCATCGAGTTGATGATCTTCCGCTGGCCGATGAGGAAGGCGATGAGCGTCGGCACGACGGCGATCGCGGAGGCGGCCAGGATGAGCCCGTAGTCCACGGCCGTGCGCTGGCCGGAGAACTGGCTGAGCAGCAGCGGCACCGTGGCGAGCTCGGGCGAGTTCAGGAAGATCAGGGGGAAGAAGAAGGCGTTCCAGGACGCGAGGAAGGCGATGATGCCGAGCGCGCCGAGGCCGGGGCGGATGTTCGGCAGCACGACGTTCCAGAAGCAGCGCCAGCGGCCCGCCCCGTCGATCCTGGCGGCCTCCTCCAGTTCCACGGGCACGGCCCTGATGAACTGGCGCAGCAGGAACACCGCGAACGGGTTCGCGATGCTCGGCACGATGAGCGACAGGTGCGAGTCGATCCAGCCGAACCTGGCCAGCATCAGGTAGAGCGGCACGACCGTCACCTGCGCGGGCACCATTTGGGTGGCCAGGAACACCACGAACAGCACGCCGGAACCGCGGAACCTGATCCGGGCGAAGGCGTAGGCGGCCATGGCCGAGGTCAGCAGCGTGAGCGTGACGTTCAGCCCGGCGATGTAGAAGCTGTTCCAGTACGCGGCGCCGAACGGCATCGCGCCGAGCGCGTCGGGATAGTTCTCCCAGCGCCACGGGTCGGGCAGCCAGTCGAGCGGGTTGTTCAGCATCTGCCGCACGCCCTTGAACGACGTCAGCAGCATCCAGACGAACGGGAAGAGCATCGCCAGCCCGCCGAGAGTGAGCCCGGCGTGCAAGGCTACCTGCCTGGGTCGCATGCCGGCCCCCTCACGAGTCGTAGTGGACGAGGCGCTTTTGCGCCGCGAACTGGACGAGCGTCACGAGCAGCGTCAGGACCAGGAGGATGAGCGCGGCGGCGCTGCTCATGCCGAACTGGAAGTCCTTGAAGCCCAGCTCGTAGACCTGGTAGACGATCGTCCTCGCGCCCTCGTTGTCCTCGGGGTCCACCAGCACGTAGATCTGGTCGAAGGCCTGGAACGAGCTGATCACCGCGACGACGGTGGAGAAGAAGATCGTCGGCGAGAGCAGCGGCAGCGTGACCGAGCGGAAGATGCGCAGGCTGCCCGCGCCGTCCATGCGCGCGGCCTCGACGATCTGCGGCGGGATCGTCTGGAGCCCGGCCAGGAAGATCACCACGTTGAGGCCGAGCGACGACCAGACCGTCACGACGGCGATGGCCACGATCACCCAGCCGGGGTCGCCGAGCCAGTCAGGCGCGGTGATGCCGAACCAGCGCTCCAGCGACGAGTTCAGGACGCCGTAGTCGTTGCCGGCCAGGATGATCTGCCACATCAGCGCGACGGCCACGGAGCTGGTGACCACCGGGAGGAAGTACAGCACCCGGTAGCAGCCGCCGCCCTTGACGTTGTTCAGCGCGACGGCGATGAGCAGCGCGAGGCCGAGCCCGAAGGGCACGGTCAGCAGCGCCAGCTTGACCGTGTTCCACACCGCCAGCCCGAACTCGGGATCGGAGAGCTGGGCGGCGAAGTTGTCGAAGCCGACCCATTCCTTCTGCCCGAGTCCGTCCCAGCGCATGAAGGCCAGCACGACGGCGAAGCCGAGCGGGAAGACGAGGAACACCAGCAGCGCGGCGACCTGCGGCGCGAGGAAGAACGCGGCCCACCAGCCGTCGCGGTTGCGCACGGGCCGCGCGCGGTGGACCGTACGGGGCCGGGCCCGCGTGAGGACGGTCACGGCTAGCCCAGCTTGCCGTCGACGAGCTTCTGGAGCTGGGTCATGCCCTCGTCGAAGCCGACCTTGCCGGTCCACACCTTCATCAGGTGCTCGTTGATGTCGGCGGTGAGGCCGGGCACGGCGACCTCCTCGGGGTAGTTCGCGAAGCCGGTGTCGCGCACGTCGAGGAAGGTCTGGGCGTGGGCGGGGTAGCCGTCGGCGAGGACGACCTGCTCGGCACCCTTCACGGACGGCGCGGCGCCGCCGCCCTTGAGCCTGATGAGCTGGCCCTCCTTGCTGACGAACTCGGTGAGGAAGGTGAACGCCTGCTCGGGCAGCTTGGTGTCCTTGTTGAGCGCCAGATAGGAGGCGGCCACCGCGCCGGGCATGGGCCGGCCGGTCTGGGAGGGGAACGGCACGATGTCGTAGTCCGCCAGCTCGCCGCCCTTCTTCAGGGAGTCGATCATCCACCGGCCTCCGGCGTAGAAGCCGGCCTTGTGCTTGAGGAACTGCGTGCTCGGGCCGTTGCTGTCGGGCAGCGTGTCGGCGCTGAGGAAGGTCTTGTCCTGGTAGCCCTTGGCCAGAGCCTGCAGGGCCTCGCGTGCCTTGGGGTCGGTGGTGGCGACGAACTTCCCGCCGTCCCAGATCTTCCCGCCGAAGCCGTTGATCATGGAGTACGTGGAGCCGTACCAGTTCCAGAAGATCGACCCGGCCTTGCCGGCGGCCTTGAGCTTGGCGTTCATGTCGAGGTACGTGGCCATGGTCCACCGCCCGGCCTCGTTGAGCGCGGCGGGGTCCTCGGTGATGCCGGCTTCCTTGAGCGCCTTCTTGTCGAACCAGAGCACCTCGGGGTTGGTGTCGTTGGGGACGCCGTAGATCTGGCCGTCCTTCTTGGCGCCGCCGTAGACGCCCTCGAAGAAGTCCTCGGGCTTGCTCTTGGAGGAGGGGCCGGCCAGCTTGTCGTTGAGCGGGGTGAGCACCCCGGCGGAGACGAACTTGCCGATGTTGTCGTCGCCCACGAAGAACACGTCGGGGGCGGTCTTGCTGGTGAGCTGGGCGAGCAGTTTGGGGTGGTAGTCCTCGTACTTGGCGACCGGCTCCAGCTTGAGCTTGATGTCGGGATGGCGCTTCTCGAAGTCCTCGGTGAACTTCTCGTAGAGCTTGATGTCCTCGGCCGATCCCCAGGTGGACCAGCGGATGGTGACCGGGCCGGATCCGCTGCTCACTCCTGGGACGTTCCCGCCGCCGCTGCCGCTGCACGCGGTCGTCGCGACGGCGAGGATGCCCAGGACTGCCAGGGCACGGTTCATGGTCGGCTCCTTCGGGGGTTGCGTGGGGGGTGTGGGTCAGGCGAGCCCGCCGCCGTCGACGACGAGGGCGGACCCGGTGATGTAGCTGGCCGCGTCACCGGCCAGGAAGAGCACGGCCTGGGCGATCTCGTCCGGGGTGCCCGCGCGGCCCATCGGCCGGTCTGCCGCGTCGGACTGGAAAGCGGCCCAGTCCTCGCCGAGCTGGCGGGCCTCGTCGCGCAGCATGGGCGTGTCGGTGTCGCCGGGGTTGACGGAGTTGACGCGGATGCCGGCCTTGGCGTGGTCGATGGCGAGCGCGCGGGTCATGTTGACCACGGCGGCCTTGGAGGCGCAGTACGAGATGGCGTTGCCGCCGCCCTTGAGGCCCCATCCCGATCCCGTGTTCACGATCGAGCCGCCCTCGGTCATGGCGGGGATGGCCTCCCTACACATGAGGAACACCGAGCGGACGTTGACCGCCATGACGCGGTCCCACTCCTCGACGTCGAGGTCGAGCGCGGTGGTGCGGCGGATGATGCCTGCGTTGTTGAACAGGACGTGCAGGCCGCCGAAGGTCTCGACGGCGGCGCCGACGACGCGCCGACAGTCCTCGGGGTCGGAGACGTCGGCCCGCACCGCCACAGCGGTCGTCTCTCCCGCCTCCGCGGCGATCTGCGCCACGGTGGCGTCCGCGCCGGCCGCGTCGATGTCGGCGACCACCACCCGGGCGCCCTCCTTGGCGAAGAGCAGGGCGGTGGCCCGCCCGATGCCCGAGGCGCCGCCCGTGACGATCGCGACCTTGCCGTCGAGCGTCTTCATCCGTTGAACTCCTCACTTGCCGCACAAATGCGATAAATCGTGCTTTCGCGGTATCCAGTGATCACCTGGACGTGCCCGCCGAGCTTCTTGTCGAGGTCCTCGTCGCCGCTGTCGGCCAGCAGCGGCCGTCCTTTCAGCGAAGCGAGCTTCTGCTGGGTGGCCAGGACGAGCAGCCGCTCGCCCGGGCCCGAGCGGCCCCCATCGAGCACCGCGTCGAGCACCCGGGGCGACACCTGCTGGTTCCCGCGCCCCAGCACGAACCCCTGCCCGCCGATGACCGACAGAACCAGCATCGACTCCTTGCCGCTGACCAGGCCGAACAGCTCGGCCTCCGCGACGTCCGCCGCCACCAGGCGGCCGCCTGCTGGAGCGAGCTCCACCACGTCCACGCCGAGCAGCGTGGTGGCGAGGCCCAGGGCACGGCCGACGGCCCGCGTGGTGGCGCCCGGCCCGAGGACGTAACGGACGCCGGGCCGCATCCTGGCCACGACCTCCCGTGCGACGCCCTCGGTGGTGGCGGGCGCCACGCCTGACGATCCGGCCTTGCGCCCCGACAGCGCGGCGCGGGCGGCGGGGACGCGCAGGCTGCCGTACAGCCGGGGGCTGACCAGGCCGCGGCGGTAGGCGTCCTCGTCGAGATCCACCACCTCGGCCTCGGCCGTGCGCGCCGGGTCGAACTCCGCCGCGACGAATCCGGCGGCGGCCGGACTGATGGCGAAGCAGCCGGAGTAGACCTTCACCCCGGCCGGCACGCCCAGCACGGGCGGCGCCTGGCCGCCGAGCGCGCGGACCGCGTCGAGCACGTCGCGCGCCGTCCCGTCGCCGCCCGCGAACAGCAGCAGGTCCACTCCGGCCAGGGCGGCCACGGCGCGCCGCGTGTCCTCCGCGCTCGTCCCGGCGGACCCGCCGGGAGACGCCTCGGAGGGCCCGGTCGGCCGGACCAGGTCGTACGGGGCCCCGGCGGCGCGCACGCTGTCCTCGCCCATCCGGCCCGGCACCGTGCGGACCCGGGTCCCGGGACGGCGGGCCATCAGCGTGCGGACGGCACGCGCCGCCCGCTCGCCGGCCCGGGGCGTCGCACCCCTGGCCAGGGCCGCGCGCTGCACCTCCACGCCGTCGCTGCCGTTGAGCCCGGCCGCGCCGCCGAGACCGGCGACCGGGTTGACGACCAGCCCGACCACCGCCGCGCCCGTCATGACAGATGCTTGCGGACGTAGGCGCGCCAGGTGGGCGCCCACGCCTTGGGGTCGTCGAGCGGCGTCATGTCGATCTTGTGGACGGTCTGGTTGTACGGCGCGCCCTTCACGAACTCGGGATCGCGCCGCGCCTCCTCGGCCACGTGCGCCAGGATGAGCGCGTACTCGTCGAGGTCCTCCTTCGAGTACGACTCCGTGGGCTCCAGCGTGAACGGTTCGGGCACCACGTACGGGTGGTGGCTGGTCCAGTAGTGCACCCCGAAGTCGGCCGCTCTGACGCCGATCTCCTCCGAGTGCACCCCGGTCTGCTCCGACAGCTCCTGCCACGAGTAGCGCACCTGCTCGACCCTGCGCCTGTCCCACGGCGCGGACGCGCCCGGGATCTGCAGGATCTTGTGCATCAGGTAGTTGTTGTTGAGCACGGCCGTCTCGGCGACCTGCCGCAGTCCCTCGGCCCCGAACGCCATGATCCAGGCGTAGGCGCGCACGATGTTCGGGGTGACGCCGAGGAACGGCCGCACCTTGCCGATGGAGGCGGGCGGCGTCTCCAGGCGGTAGGACTCGCCGTCGAAGGCGACGACCGGGCCGGGCAGGAACGGCGCCAGGTCCGCGGAGACGCCGCACGCCCCGGCCGCGGGGCCGCCGCAGGCGTGCGGCGTGGAGAACGTCTTGTGCAGGTTGAAGTGGCACAGGTCGAATCCGGCATCGCGGGCACGGGTGATGCCGAGGATGCCGTTGGCGTTCGCCTGGTCGTAGCAGGCCAGGCCGCCCGCCTCGTGCACCAGGTCCACGAACTCCCTGATCCGGGGGTTGAAGATGCCGGTGTCCTCCGGGTTGGTGATCATCAGTGCGGCGGTGCGCGGGCCGACGGCGGCGCGCAGCGCCTCGATGTCCGGCAGGCCGTCGGCGTCCGGCATCAGGGTGATGACCTCGTAGCCCGCGGTCTTGGCGCAGGCCGCGTTCGACGGGTGGGAGAACATCGTGGTGATCACCTGGTCACGGCGTGCCTCGCCGCGGGCCGCGTGGTAGGCGCGGATCATGGCGATGTTGGCGTAGATGGCCGCCGACCCGGAGCCCGGCTGGAGCGAGACCCGCGCCATGCCGGAGATCTCCGCCAGCATGCGTTCGAGCCGCCAGTAGATCTCCAGCACGCCCTGCACGGTGTCCTCGTGCTGCAGCGGGTGCAGCTCGGCGATGGCCGCGGCGAACCTGTCGTTGACCTTGGGGCTGTACTTCATCGTGCAGGTGCCCTGCCCGACGTCGATGTTGAGGTCGACGCCCAGGTTCTCCTGCGACAGCCGCAGGTAGTGCCGCAGCACGTGCAGCTGGGACATCTCGGGCAGCTTCGGCGGCTGCGCGCGGCTCACGGAGCCGGGCAGCTCGACGCGGGGGGCGCCGGGCTCGGGCACGGCGACGCCGCGGCGGCCGGGCGCGGACAACTCGAAGATGATCGGCTCGTCCCAGCGCGCCTGGTGGAAGCGGCGCAGCGGCGGCTTCGGCGCGACGGGGAGCTCGGCGAAGGACTCCGTGGTGTTCACAGCGTCTCCTGTACGGCTGCGGCGAGCCGGTCGATGTCGGCGATGGAGTGGCGTTCGGTCACACAGACCAGGACCGTGCGGTCGTCGAGCGCGACCCCGCCGTAGATGCCCCGCTCGCGGAGCCCGGCAAGCAGGGCCGCGCTGGAGGGCACCTCGATGGCGAACTCGCGGAAGTGGATCGCGTCGCGGTGCAGCACCATGACCGACGCGGCCAGGGCGTCCATGGCGTAGCGGGTGCGGGCCAGGATCGTCTCGCCCAGATCGCGCATGCCCTGTGGGCCCATGAGCGCCAGGTAGACCCCGGCCGTGATGCCCCAGAGGGCGGCGGCGGTACCGACCCACTCCTTGCCCTCCTCGCGGTGCGCGAAGGAGGTGCGGTCGTAGTAGACGTCGCCGAAGCCGTACTCGCCGGGCACCTTCGTCGGCGCGATGCCGAACAGCCGGGACGGGAACTCCGCGACCAGCGGCTCGTGGTCCTGCGTGGCGATGTAGCCGGCGTGGCCGCCGCCGTAGCTCTGGTGCATGCCGAGCGACTGGATGTCGCCGCAGGCGATGTCCGCGCCGTATGAGGCGGGCGGGGCGAGCACGCCGAGGGAGATCGGGTCGGCGCCGACCACGAGCAGCGCGCCGTGCGCGTGGGCCAGGTCGGCCAGCTCGCGGCCGCGGGTCTCGACCACGCCGTAGACGTTCGGGGTCTCCAGATAGATCGCGGCGTAGGAGTCATCGAACGCCTCGAGTGTGATCTCGCCGCCCTCCCCCACCGGGGCCAGGACGATCCCGATGTCCGGGGCGAGGAAGTCGCGCAGCTTGCTCAGTTTGTCGGCGCTGATGGCGGCGCTGACGCAGACCTTCGAGCGCTTGGTGTAGCGGCACGCCATGCGCAGGGCGGTGCCGGCCGCCTGGAAGCCGTCGTAGGTCGGGACGTTGACGACGTCCATCTCCAGCAGCTCGCCCATCATGCTGACGTACTCGAACAGGGCCTGGAAGCGGCCGTGGTCCTCATACGGCTCGCCCGCGTACGCGGTGAGGAACTCGCTCCTCGTGTTCACCTCGTCGCACACGGCCGGGACGTGGTGCGGGTAGCAGCCGTGGCCGAGGAAGCTCAGCGCCTGCTCCGTGTCGGTGACGCGGTCCAGCAGGCCCTTCATGTGGCGTACCAGGTCGTGTTCCGCCGTGAGCGGCGCGGGCAGCTCGAGTGGCCGGGCCAGGCGCAGCTCAGCGGGAATGTCGGCGTAGAAGTCCTCGACGCTCGACGCGCCGATGGCGGCGAGCATCTCGGCCCGCACGCCGGGTTCGGCGTTCGGGATGTACGGGTGCGTCACGTGCCTCCTTCGATCCTGAGCACTACGGCGTCGCGCGGGGCGAGCTCGATGTCGCCGCGCAGGCAGGTCTGGGTGAGCAGGTCCGTGCCGGGGTGCGGCAGGGTGACCCGCTGCGGGGTGGTCGTGTGGTTGAGCAGGAAGAGGTGGCCCTGGCGGCGGACGGCCTCCACGCCCGCGGGCGCCTCGACGGCCGCGACGCCGCCGAGCACCTGGTCGAGCACGGGCGTCACGTCCTCGAGCAGGCAGCTGACGTAGGTGACGTCGCCCTTGCGGGTGATCGCGGGCAGGCCGTGGAGCTCGCCGCCCTCGTACGTGGCGAGCGCCGCCGCGGGGTCGTCGCCGTCGAGGCGCACCCACTCCGTCCAGGTCCTGGCCACGCCGGTGGCGCCGCCCGCGTACCGCACCCGCTGGGTCGCCCCGTCGGTGAGCGGCCAGAACTCGTCGATCGCGACGCCGAGCAGGTCGCGCAGCGGGCCGGGCGCGCCGCCGTCGTGGACGCGGTCGGCGGCGTCCACGACGCCGCTGAACGGGCCGACCACCAGCTCGCCGGTCACCGACGCGAGCCTCCCTGCCTGCTCGGGGGTGCACAGGTAGAGGTTCGGCACGATCACCACGCGGTAGCCGGACAGGTCGCGGTCCGGCGGCGCGAGATCGACCGTGATGCCGCGGGCGTGCAGTGGCGCGTACCAGGCGAGCAGCAGGTCCTTGAGCTTGAGCCGGTTGGACGGCATCGACTCCGGTGCCTCCAGGCCCCACCAGCTGTCCCAGCCGAGCACGAGTGCCACCTCGGCCCGCGTGTCCGTGCCCGCGACCTCCGCGAGTCGCCGCAGGTCGGAGCCGAGGCGGAGGGTGTCCTGCCAGCCGCGCGTGCGCGTGCCGCCGTGCGGGAGGAGGGCCGAGTGGAACTTCTCCGGGCCGTACTTGGCCTGACGCCACTGGAAGAACAGCACGCCGTCGGCGCCGTGCGCCACCGCCTGAAGGCTGTGCAGCCGCATCATGCTGGGCGGTTTGGGGACGTTCACCACGCGCCACGACACCGCCGACGGCGCCGACTCCAGGAGCAGCCAGGGGCGCCGTTTGAGCGAGCGCATCAGGTCGTAGCTGAGCGCGACCGCCACGTGCGACTCCGGGTCGGCCGGATCGGGATAGGCGTCATCGCTCACCAGGTCCTCGGCCGCGGCCCACGCCCAGTAGTCGAGGCCGTGCAGGATGCTCATGAAGTTCGTGGTGACGGGAACGTCCGGGGTTGTCATGCGCAGCACGTCACGCTCGGCGGAGAACAGCTCCAGCAGCGCGTCGCTGCAGAAACGGCGCCAGTCGAGGAGCTGGGCCGGGTTGATCGGGCCCGGCGCCTTGCGCGGCGGCTCGATCTGGCCGAACGCGGTGTAGTGCTGGCCCCAGCAGGACGTGCCCCAGGCGGCGTTCAGCGACTCGATCGTGCCGTGGCGGGCCTCCAGCCAGGCGCGGAAGTGCCGGGCCGATTCCGGGCAGAAGCACTCCAGCGTATGGTCGGCGTACTCGTTGCCGACGTGCCACATGGCCAGGGCGGGGTGGCCGCCGTACCGCTCGGCCATGGCGGTGGCCAGCCGCACGGCGTGCTCGCGGAAGACCGGCGAGCTGGGGCAGTAGCCCTGGCGCGAGCCGAACTCCAGCCGTACCCCCTGTGCGTCGACCGGCATGACCTCCGGGTGCTCGCGGACCAGCCACGGCGGCGGGGTCGCGGTCGCGGTGGCGAGGTCGGCCGCGATGCCGTGCTCGTGCAGCAGGTCCAGGACGCGGTCGAGCCAGCCGAAGTCGTACGCGCCGGGCCGCGGCTCCAGCCGCGACCACGAGAAGACCGCGACGGTGACCATGGTCACCCCGGCCTCGGCCATGAGCCGCATGTCCTCGGCCCAGACCTCCTCGGGCCACTGCTCGGGGTTGTAGTCGCCGCCGAACAGCAGCCCGGGCACGCGGGTCAGGCTCACTCCCGCTCCCTTCTCGTGATATTTTGTATTCAGAATTCATAGTGCAGTATTTTGTATCGCGTCAAGCGGTAAGCTTGGCCCGGCCGGAAACCGAAGGAGCGTCATGCCCATCGAGCGGCGACCGCTGCGCGAGCAGATCAGGGAAGAGCTGCTGACCAGGCTTGACCGGGGCGACTTCGCCGCGGGCACCGACATCAACGAGGTCGCGCTGGCCGCGGAGCTGGGCGTCAGCCGCACACCCCTGCGCGAGGCCCTCATCACCCTCGCGGGCGAGGGCGTGCTGGAGAGCAGCCAGGGCCGCGGCTTCAGGTTCGCGCCAGTGAGCCGCAAGGAGTTCCGGGAGCTGTGCGAGATCGTCGCGGCGCTGGAGTCGCTCGCACTCGACTGCTCCGACCCCGCCCACCTGCGCCGCATCGCGCCCCGGCTGCTGACGATGGCCCAGGAGTTCCCCGACCGGATCGCGGAGCAGCAGGAGATAGAGCGTCACGACGACGAGTGGCACGACCTGCTGGTGAGCGGCTGCCGCAACGAGCGGCTGCTCGACCTCATCACCAGCGTCAAGGCGGGGATGCGACGCTACGCCCACCTGCTGGCGGGCGACGACACCCCGCTGGAGCGGGAGGCGACCGAGCACCGCCTGGTGGCCGAGCTGCTCATCGCCGGAGACCTTCCCAAGGCCGCGCAGGCCCTGCGCGACAACTGGGTCAACGGCATGGAGCGCATGATGTCCCGCATCCCCTCAGCCGATTAGCCCCCGGCACGCAGGACGGCGCCGTCGCCACGAACAGCCGGTGCCCCGGCCGCGCCCACCGCTCATCCCAGCGAAGAGCGGAGGTGTCCCGCTGTCACTCTGGGCGCTAACGTGATCTGATGTCCCGCCTGCCCGTTCTCATCGCAGCTGCCCTGACAATTGCGGCCGGGTTGGGGGTGCGCGCGTTGTTCGACGGCCCCGTGTCGAAGTACGCGGGCGACGCCCTCTACACCGTACTGATCTACACGCTCGTGGTGCTGATCCTCCCCGAAGTGAAACCCTGGGTGGCGGCGGCGCTGGCGGCCGGCGGGAGCTGGATGATCGAGTTCGCCCAGCTCGGCGAGATCCCGGCCACGCTGCGACCGCTGCTGGGCAGCACGTTCAACCCGCCCGACCTGTTCTGGTACGCGGTGGGCGCCGTGACAGCCTGGACCGCGCACACGCTCTGGCTACGGAGGACCGGATGACGGCGTGGCGGATCCTGCCGGCCACGGCGACCGCGGCGGGCCTGGCAAGTCACGGCCCTGGTCCACCGGCTCACGACCAAACCGGCGAACGCTTCAGCGCTTGACGATCTTCTGGGCAGAGTTGACGCTGCATGAGCTACGGGCGCAGCCTGTCAGGCTCGTGGAGCACAATGTCTGCCAGACCGTGCGGGAACAGATGCTTGACACTGTCTGCATAGCCCGCGCCGTCGACAGGTTTCCTAACCTGATCTCCGTCCACTCGCACCGGCATGGAGACGCCGCCCGATGAAACGTCGGCCGTTGGCGTGATCTCGCAGGCCGCCCAGGCAAACGACGAAGAGTCCGCTTTGCCGAGTAGCCGGACCTTGCAGGTGCCCGGGGCCCAAAGCAATTTGTCTGGCAGGTGCGCGGCGAGGCGTTTCTCCTCAGCCTGCACAGCTGGCGTGTTGCGGTCAGGCAGCTGGTACGACGACTCCGAGCAACCGGACATCACCCCGATCATTACTCCGATGCCGACAACATATCGACGCAACATACCCCCGATGATGTCATCGCCGCATCGCCACTGCCGAAGTCTCTGCTACCGGGCGTAGCAGCCGTTCGTCCCGTGCGCCTACGGGGTGGCGGGCGATCCGGAACAGCCCTGACTGCTGGCTCTGCGCGTCGCGGGCAATGTGACCGATGGCGTACGGACGGGCTTGGGCGCCATTCATCCTGGCGGCCTTGACAGGATGCTTCTGGAAGATCGCGTATGGTACCGGGAACGATGAGGCTCATCGCTGACGTGCGACCGTATCGACGCGCGCCGGCGGGCGATTGGAGGCCACGATGTCGTCAGAGGTTGCCTTCACCGAGCGGGTCGTCGCGGAATCGCCGCGGTATTCGGGAGCGGTGTTCACGGTCTTGACCTCGCAGGTCGAGGTCGCTCCTGGCCGTGTCGAGTCGTTCGAGGTGGTCACCAAGGGCGCTGACAGCGTCGCGCTCCTGCCCGTCTCGGACTCCGGCATGGTTCACTTGGTCGAGGAGTATTGCCCCGCGACGGCTCGCCGCCAGGTCGGCCTCCCTAAGGGTGGCATCGAGGCGGGCGAGGAGCCGTCGCAAGCAGCGCAGCGGGAGTTGGCCGAGGAACTGTCCCTGACCGGTGACCTCTTCCGGCTGGCAACATTTGATCTTCAGCCTGGTTACCTCCGCCAGAGCACCGTGGTGTATCTCGTGCGGAACCTACGTCCTGCCCGAGGAAGCGGGGACGAGCGCACCAATCTCATCACGGCAACCATGCCGTTTGCTGAGGCCGTCGCCCGGGCGCGGAACGGACAGTTCACAGATGTGAGACTCGTTGCATCACTGCTGCTCGCTGAACCTATGGTGATGCGGTCAGGCAAGAACGAGAGGTGACATGCGCCATCTCCATCCGGCGGGTCGCGACCGCGTTCTTCCTCTCCCACTCTCGATCGTGGTCACTGGGCCGGTGCCCCAGGTCCACATGTCGAACGCCTCGTCCACCACCAGCATGCCGAGACGGTCGCAGGCGTCGAGCATCGCGGTGCTCATGGGATGGTGCGACATGCGGATCGCGTTGAACCCCGCGTCCTTGAGCAGCCGCACGCGGCGCTCCTCGGCTCGGGCGAACGTCGCGGCGCCCAGTGGTCCGTTGTCGTGGTGCACGCAGGCGCCGCGCAGCTTGACCGTCTCGCCGTTGATCCGCAACCCGTGCTCGGGGTCCAGGCGCAATGACCGGATGCCCTCGGGCGCGTCCACCGCCGAGAGCAAGCGGATCGCGACGGTTCTGTTCGACGAGGTGACCAAGGAACGGGACGTCACCTCGTTCGACCGGTACGCCGCCGACCCGCTCCACCAGCACAACCCGCAGTCGTACGACGGCATCGCGGCCGCCAAGGAGCAGTTCACGTCGGCCTTCGCCGCTAACCCGGATCTCAGCATCAGCGTGAAACGGGTCATCGCCGACGGCGAGTACGTCGCCTTCCACCACCACTTCAAGTCTTCCCCGGAGGACCGGGGGGCGGCCGTCATCGACATCTTCCGGGTGCGGGCCGGCAAGGTCGTCGAGCACTGGGACGTCATCCAGCCGGTCCCGGAGAAGTCGGCCAACGACAACACCATGTTCTAGCCGCGGAACGTCTCAGGCGGGTCGGCGCCGGGCCGCCCGACCGGCACTCCCCCGCCCGAGAAGGACGACATGAGGGTACGAGATCGCGCACCGTGCCGCCGAGGCCGTTCTGGACACCGCACGCGCCGGCGCTCTGAAGGTCTGCGCCACCGTGGGTCCCCTCCGGCAAGAACGGGTTTGTCGGTGGGGCGATCTAGTGTCCCGGCCATGACTTCTGCGACGCAGGCGTACACGTACGCCGCGCCCTCCTCACTTGTCGACGGTCGTCTCGGTTTGGCGACCTCCGGCGAACGGGCCCTGTCCGGCCCGGCCGTGGCCCCCCGGTTCTTCAGCGGCGTGGTGACCCAGGCGGCCCCCGCCGCGGCGGGCCTGCTCGGCGTCGCCGATGTGGCGCTGGCCCGCTACCACCAACCGCAGGCGCGGCCCGGCTGGGTGCGGGACCCGGTGGTGACGTGCAACGGAGACCGGTTGCGGTTCGAATCGTTCTCGGCCTGTGGCGGCGTGTATGCCCGGCTTGATCTGCTGAACCGCACGCTCGACGGCGAGGTGTTCGACCGGGGCACCACCAACGTCGACGTGAACGCGCCGCTCCGCGAGGCGCTGGCGCGCGTCGGCGCGCGTGACCCGTTGCACCTGGGGGTGGGCCTCGACGAGCTGGTCGTGACCACGATGGACGGCGCGGTGGTGGAGAAGAAGGTACCGCTGCCCGAGCGCTGGTTGCGCGGATTCGCCGGCGAGGGCGCGGTGCTCGGCGACCTGGCCACCGACGAGGCCGAGAACGACGCCGACGTCGTGGGCATGCTGCTCAACTTCGAGCCCGAGGTCGAGATCGGCCTGCTGGCCGACCGCGCGGGCATCCCCGCCGACCGGGTGCGGGCTGCGCTGACGCAGCTCGGCGTCGCCGGCCGGGTCGGCTACGACCTGTCGGAGGCCGCCCACTTCCACCGTGAGCTGCCCTACGACAAGGACAACGTGATCCTGCTCAACCCACGGCTGGCCAAGGCGCGCAAGCTCGTCGACGCGGGCGCCGTGCACCTCGAAGGCGAGCTGGCCACCGTCCACACCTCGGGCGGCGCGCGCCGGGTCTCGCTGGCCGACGGCCCCTGCACCTGCGAGTGGTGGTGGGACCATCGCGGCTCCCGTGGGCCGTGCAAACACGTGCTGGCCGCCCGGATCGTCGCCCGCGCCGCCGTGGAGGTCTCCCGATGACCCTCTGGACGGAGATCTGCGACCTGATCACTCGCAACCAGGTCACCCGCCTGGCCGACCGGCTGGTCACGCTCACCGAGGAGGAGCGCGCCGAGCTGGGCGGGCGGTTGCCCGGCCTCGTCAAGGAGCTGCGCCGCGCCCGCACCGAGCAGGTGCGCGCCCAGCATCCCGACGACTTCGAGGAGCTGGCCTCCTGGGAGGTCGGCGACCTGCTCGACGAACTGGCCGGCGCGCTGCTGCTGACCGGTGTCGGCGTCATCACCGGCCCGGCGGCCGCCGTGACGTGGATGACCAGCCGCGACGTCAACCGCCGCTGGGCCGAGGACCCCGACGTCGCCCAGGTGTGCCGGGTGGCGGCCACCCGCCCCTTGGAGTGGCGTCGCGATGTCGCGGTCCGGCTGGCCCGCCGGGTGCGCCGTCCCGCCGACCGCGTCGCGCCGCTGGCCGTGGCGCTGCTGCGCGAGTCCGGCGCCGTGCCGCCCGACCACGACCCGCTGGTGGCCGCCTGGCTGGCCGCGCCGAGCGTGGCCGGTGACCCGCTGACCCCCGTGTTGCTGCCTCGGGTCTTCGCCGCTGACGGCGCGGGCCGCGCCCTCCGTGACGAGCGGCTGGAGCCCCGGCCGACCCGCTGGCTGGCCGCCGTCGCCCGCGAGCTGCCCAGGGAGCAGGTGCTCGACGGTTGTGTGAGCCGTTTCCTGCGCGGCGGCGAGGCGCAGGACCTGCGCTTCTTCGTACGGCTGCACACGCTCCTCGACCCCACGCCCGCGGAGTCCGCTCCCCGCCTGCGCGACTACCTGCGGTTGTTGCCGTCGGCTCCGGGCACAGTCGCCGAGCTGGCCGCGGGGCAGGTGCGCGGGGCGATGCCGCTCGACCACGCCGACCTGGTCGAGGCGGTCGACGCGCTCACCTTCCGGGCCGAGGCCAAGCTCACCGCCACGGGCCTGCGCTGGCTCGACCAGGCGATCCGGGCCACGCCCGAGGCGGCCGCCGATTTCGTGACCGCGCTGACCACGGCGTACGCGCACAAGTCCTTCGACGTACGCAACCGCGCGGTCGAGCTGACCCTGAAATACGCCGACCTGTTCGCCGACCACGCCGAGGCGATCCTCGACGGCGTCCGTTACCTCCCCGCCGACCTGGGCGCGAAGCTGGCCGGGCGGTTCGGCGGGGAGGTCCCGGTCGAGGAGCTGCTGGCGGAGAAGGAGTTCCCGCCGCTGCCCGAGCTGCCGGAGGCGCGGCGGTTCCCCGAGCCGTCGATCTCCCCCAGCTACCACGAGCGCTGGATCGGCCAGGAGCGCTGGCTGGCGGCCTTCGTCGCCGGGATCGCCGACGACCGGGCGAAACTGCGCCGCAAGCTCAAGCCCCACGTCGAGCAGGACCCGGGCTACTGGCGGTCCAGGGAGGTGCGCCTCGACCCCGACGACTGGCAGTCGGCGCTGTCGGCCGAGCTCGTCACCCCCGGCAGCGTGCCGGAGCTACCGCCGATCGAGCCGGAGAAGTTCTGGGACGGCGCGAACCACTCCGTGCGAGTGCGCGCCCTCACCCGTGGCGAGGAGCCCGACACGGAGCCGGCGCCCCGGCGGATCATGGTGGGCGGCGCCTACCGGCCTGGCCGCTACCTCGACGACGACACCCCGCTGCGCGCCTTCTTCATCACCTGGACCAGCGACGACGGCCCGGATGGGGCGGTGGCCCACGAGGGCGACCGGCAGATCCCCTTCGCCAGGGGCCGGATCCACCTGAACGGCTCCCCCACCGACGTCGAGCAGCCGTGGTATCACGGCGCCGACGACGAGGAGATCTGCGACGACAGACGGCCGGATCACCTCCATCCGGTGCGGACGAGGCCCGGTGTCTTGTACGACGACTCCGTGGAGGCCATGCCGTCCTTCATCCTCGACCCCGCCTACGAGCACATGGCCGAACTCGGCGTGGACCCCGCCCGGATCGCGGCGATGCGGGCAGGGGAGCAGGTGCCCCCGCCGAACCCGGGCGAGCCGCTCGTGCAGGTGACCGTCGTCTTCGTCCCGCCCCGGCTGCGTTCCTTCATGCCCGAGGAGCTGCCCGAGCACGACGAGTGGCGGCGGCGCAACCAGCTGCCCCACCCCAATCGCGTCTCCCCGCCCCACGACTTCCTGCTGCACCGCTACGCGGAACTCGCCGAGGCCCTCCGCAACGGCACGCTGCCACCGGTGCTGCTGGCCACGCCGACCTGGATGAGCGGCCACCTCGACCCCGACGTGCTGATCGACCGGCTGGAGACCTGCGCCGCCGCCGGCGTGGAGCCGCCCCCGGCCGACCTGGCGCAGGCACTGCTGCGGTTGCCCCGGGGCTGCCACCGGGCCGCGGCCGACCGGGCCGCCAAGGTGGACTCGGAGGCGGCGCGCTCGGCCGCCCGCTGGCTCACCGGTGACGGCATGTCCGACCCCGAGTGCGGCCATGTGTGGCGCCACATGGTCGGCGCGTCCATGGTCGAGTTCGGCGACGGCGAACCGGAACACTTCACCGAGGTCAGGCTGCAGCCCGTGGCGCGGGTGACGGCTCCGACCGGCCATCGGTTGATCGACGAGGTGCTGCTGCGCCAGCCGTTCGACTGGGCGGCCGACGAGTCCGGCGGCACGCTCAGGGCATGGCCCGCCATGCTGCCCTCGCACCGCGAGGTCGTGGCCGTCAACTTCCTGCCCTTCTTACTGCGCGGCCACTGGGGTGCGTGGGTGGCTCCGACGGAGCTCACCGGCCTGGAGATCGCCCAGGGCCCGATGGGCGAGTCCACGGCGGTGATCCTCGCCTTCCTCCTGGCCGGCAGCGTGCCCGGCATGATCCCGCTGGCCCTGAGCATGGCCGCAAGGGGCGAGCTGCCCGCCGAGGCGATCGGCCGCCAGCTCGCGCTGGTGCTGCGCCGCACCTGGCGGGAGACCCGCCCCGCCATCGCGGCCCTGACCGAGCTGGCCGACGCCGGCGGCCACCACGAGGTGTGGCGCATCCTGCGCGCCCTGCTGCCCGGGATGCTGCCGGGCGAGGGGCAGCGCATCACCGTGACCCACGCCGAGCTCGTCGCCTTCGCCGCCGACGTCGCACGCTGGACCGGCGCGCGCGGGGAGATCCCGGTCATCAGCGAGTTCGCGCGAAGTCGCCGGACGATCCGCTTCGTCCACGAGTGCAAGCGCCTCCACGCCCAGCTCACCGGAGCCACGTCATGACCTCTGAACGACGTCCGTACCGAGCTCCGCGAGAGCCCGCCGCCGGCCGCCACCGTCGGCTGGGACGCCTTGGGCTGAACCGCCGACGACCAGGTCACCGGCCCTGTCCGAGGTGCTGATGACGGTCGGCGCGGCGACCATTCTCGGCCCCAGCCGGTATGGCCGCCTGGCTGACGCAGCGCGACCTCAGTCCCCGCTGATCCGGTGCGGGAGGATCCCCGCTGGTCCGGCGCGCCGAACCCGCACCGGCTGGTGAAGGCGGTCTCCGGTCGCCCGGTGGCCTGGCGTGCCGATCTGGCGGTACGGCTCGCGCGCCGCATCCGCCGTCCCGACACCCGGATCCGATGGCCGGACGAGCCCGGTTGATCATGGGCTCGACCGGGCTCGTCAGGTGGAGACGGGTCAGGCGAGGTCGAACCGGTCGAGTTCCATGACCTTGGCCCAGGCTGCAACGAAGTCGGTCACGAACTTGTCGCGGGCGTCCTGGCTGGCGTAGACCTCCGCGAGGGCTCGTAGCTGGGAGTTGGAGCCGAAGATGAGGTCGACCGCGGTGGCGGTCCACTTCACCTCATCGGTGGCCACGTCGCGGATCTCGTACACATACTCCTCGGAGTCTGACGCCTTCCACCGGGCGCCCGGGGAGAGCAGGTTGGTGAAGAAGTCGTTGGTGAGCACGCCGGGCCGGTCGGTGAGGACGCCGTGCTGGGTACCGCCGAAGTTGGCTCCGAGGGAACGCAGGCCGCCGATCAGGACGGTCATTTCGGGCGGGGTCAGGTTGAGCATGTAGGCACGATCGACGAGCAGCACCTCCGGCTGGGTCTTCTCGCCGGAACGCAGGTAGTTGCGGAACCCGTCGGCCCGCGGCTCGAGGACCCGGAAGGACTCGACGTCGGTCTGCTCCTGAGTGGCGTCGGTGCGGCCCGGCCGGAACGGCACTGTCACTGCCACGCCGGCCTCGCGTGCTGCCTTCTCGACGGCGGCCGAGCCGGCCAGCACGATCAGGTCGGCGAGCGAGATCTTGGCGCCGCCGGCCTCGTTGAACTCGCGCTGGATGCTCTCGAGGGTGTCCAGGACCGTCGTGAGTTGCCCGGGCTGGTTGACCTCCCAGCTGCGCTGCGGCTCGAGACGGAGCCGGGCGCCGTTGGCGCCGCCGCGCTTGTCGGTGGACCGGAAGCTCGCGGCGGAGGCCCAGGCGGTGGAGACCAGTTGAGCGGTCGTAAGGCCGGACTCCAGGACCTTCGCCTGGAGGGAAGCGACGTCGGCGTCACCCACGAGTTCGTGGTCGACGGCCGGCACCGGGTCCTGCCACAGCTGGGGCTCGGCCACCCAAGGTCCGCGGAAGCGGCTGACCGGACCCATGTCGCGGTGCAGCAGCTTGTACCAGGCCTTGGCGAAGGCCAACGCGAACTCGTCGGGGTTCTCCAGGAAGCGGAGGGAGATCTTCTGGTACGTCGGGTCGACGCGCAGCGCCAGGTCGGTCGTGAGCATCGTCGGCTTGTGCTTCTTCGACGGGTCGTGGGCGTCCGGGATGATCGCCTCGGCGTCCTTCGCGACCCACTGCTTCGCCCCGCCGGGGCTCGTGGTGAGCTCCCACTCGTAGCCGAAGAGGATCTCGAAGAAACGGTTGCTCCACTGCGTCGGCCGGTCGGTCCACGTCACCTCGAGACCGCTGGTGATCGTGTCACCGCCCTTTCCGGTGCCGTGGCTGCTCAGCCAGCCCAGACCCTGTGCCTCCAGCGGCGCGGCCTCGGGCTCCGGCCCCACGTGGTCGTCCGCGATGCCGGCGCCGTGGGTCTTGCCGAACGTGTGGCCGCCGGCGATGAGAGCGACAGTCTCCTCGTCGTTCATCGCCATCCGTCCGAAGGTCTCACGGATGAAATGCGCCGCCGCAGCCGGGTTCGCGTTGCCGCGTGGGCCCTCCGGGTTGACGTAGATGAGACCCATCTCGGTCGCGCCGAAGTTCGGCACCATCTCGGTGTCGGTGACGTAGCGCTCATCACCGAGCCAGGCGTCCTCCGGACCCCAGAAGATCTCCTCTGGCTCCCAGACGTCCTCGCGGCCGAAGCCGAAGCCGAAGGTCTTGAAACCCATCGACTCCAGAGCGACGTTGCCTGCGAGAACGAGCAGGTCGGCCCACGAGATCTGCTGGCCGTACCTCTGCTTGACCGGCCACAGCAACCGGCGGGCCTTGTCGAGGTTGGCGTTGTCGGGCCAGCTGTTGAGCGGGGCGAAACGCTGAGCGCCATCGCCGGCCCCGCCGCGACCGTCGTGGATGCGGTAGGTGCCCGCGGCGTGCCAGCTCATCCGGATCATGAGACCGCCGTAGTGGCCGAAGTCGGCCGGCCACCAGTCCTGCGAGGTGGTGAGCACCTCGATGATGTCCTGCTTGAGAGCTTCGACGTCGAGCTTCTCGAACTCCTTGGCGTAGCTGAAGCCCTCTGCCAGTGGGTTGCCCTTGGACGAGTGCGCGCGCAACACCGAGAGGTCGAGCTGGTTGGGCCACCAGTCCCGGTTCGTGCGCGGACGACCGCCGGTCTTCGAGATCGGCGAGTCGATTGCCGGGTTCTCGCTCTCGCTGCCATGCGCGGTCACGGAGTCATGCGCGAGCGAGTAGCCGGCCGCCGCCTTCCGATCCACACCCTGCGCGCTGGAGGGGGCGTTGTCCTGGGTGTCGCTCATCTACTTCCTCCGAACTTCTGGATCACTGGGCAATACGTCTAGCCGCACAGTCGGAGTAGGTGCCCCAATAGACGACCTCTAGACGACCTCCGGCTCGTCGACCATGAAGCCCTGGTCATCCGAGGCGGTGAGACAGGGGGCGTGGCCGACGGCGCAGCACCGGCGTTGGCCAGCGGACGCAGTACGTCGTACACCGCCTGGTGGGAGACCCTGGGGAGTTCGGCGCGTGCCAAGGCGATCACCGTGTCGGTGTCGACGTGCGCGTGATCGCGCGGCGCGGCGAGCGCTGCCAACCGCGGCCGGATCACGCGCAACGAAACCACTCGCAACTGCGTCTCGAAGTCAGACGCCATATCGTCAACATAGCCGCCCCCTTCGAAGAGCAGATACGCGACCCTGCCCTGCCGCCTGGCTCGCAGCTTCGGGCAGGGGTCGTGCAAGCGAGCAGGTGCTCGCGCTTGTGGCGGTAAGCCAGGCGGTCGCAGACAGCGCAGCTGCAGCGCCGCTGCCTGGACCGCGAGGTGTTCTGCTTGGTCGAGCAGCTCACCACCGCACTCCACGGCTGGATCACCGTCTGGAACGACAACGCCCGGCCGTTCATCTGGCGAAAGACCGCCCACTCGTCGCAGGTCGGGCACGCGTCACCCGGTCGCCTCGAGGATGGGACGGAGTTCAGCCCAGGCCCAGGCTCCGAGCGTCGTGTCGGTCGTGGTCACGGGGGTCCGCGGCTGCTCGGGGACGAATCCCTCGCGCAGTCCGGTCGACATGCCCATGATGGCCTCGACCTGTGCCGGGGACATGCCGGCGCCTGCCAGCGTGGCGCGCATGTCGTCGTCGGCGACGCGGTGGGCGGTGACCGTGCGGCCCAGGACGTCGCCGACCACGGCCAGGACGTCGTCCCAGGACAGGTCCTGTGGTCCGTGTACGGCCTGCACCCGGCGTCCTGACCAGTCGGCGCGCAGCAGCAGGGACGCGGCCACCGCGGCGATGTCCGCCGGAGCGACCCAGGCGAACGGCTTGCCGGTGGGCAGGAGCACGGCCACGGTGCCCGAGCGGATGCCGTCGAGCTCGAACAGCAGGTTGCTGAAGAAATAGCCGCACCGCAGGTGGGTGACGGCGAGGCCGGCGTCCTTGGCGACGACCCGGTCCAGCGCCTCCTCGACGCGGGCCAGCCCGTCGATCTCACCGGCGCCCTCGCGGAGCTCCGCTCCGACGCTGCTCTGCAGGACGGTGCGGGGGATGCGGTTCTCGGCGACCGCGGCGGCGACGATGTCGCCGACCTCGGCGTACGCCGCAACGGGGTCGTCGGCCTCGCCGGGCGGCACGACCAGGAACAGCGCGTCGACGCCGCGGGTCGCCTCGGTGACGGCCGCGGCGTCCCGCAGGTCGACCTCGCGGGCGTCGACGAGGTCGCCCCAGGTCGTGCGGGGCCGCTCGGGGCGGCGGCTCAGCAGCCGCGGACGGACACCGGCGCGGACCAGGTGACCGACCAGGAAGCGGCCGACGTTGCCGGACGGTGCTGTGACAGCGATCTCCATGACGTCCACCGTACGGATAGATGTGGCCGGATCCTGTCCGCGATTGTGGTGACACTGGAGCCATGACCGATTTCGCCCCTGCCGACGGCGATCCCGCCGGACGGACCCTCCGGCTGCTGGAGTTGCTGGCCGCCCGGCCGAGCTGGTCGGCTTCCGATCTCGCCGGGCGTCTCGAGGTCAGCACCCGCACCGTGCGTCGCGACGTGGCCCGCCTGCAGAGCCTCGGCTACGCCGTCGAGAGCCGGCCCGGGCCGGGTGGCCACTACGCGCTGCGCCCGGGGCATCGGATGCCGCCGCTGGTCTTCCAGGACGACGAGGTCGTGGCTCTGGTGGCGGCCCTGCGCATGGTCGAGGGGATCCTCGCCGGGGACGCCGCGCACCGGGCGCTGGCCAAGCTGTCGCAGGTGCTCCCGCGGCGGCTGCGCACCGTCCTGGACACCGCCGCCGCGGGCAGTGAGAACGTCGGCGGCGAGCGCGAGGGCGTGGCACCCTCGACCCTGGCGGTGCTGCTCCGCGCGGCCGACCAGGATCTCGTGCTGCGGTTCTGCTACCGCGACCGGCACGGGGCCGTCAGCCGGCGGCGGGTGGAGGCGGTGCGGTGCCTCTACGCCCGCGGCCGCTGGTACGTTCTCGCCCACGACCTCGACGCCGGCGACTGGCGGGTGTTCCGCCTCGACCGCGTGCGGGAGCCGGCGGCGGGGGAACCGGGGTCCGGCGACCGCGGCCGGCCAGCCGCGGACCTCGCGACCTGGCTCGCCACGGACTTCGGCCGTCGACCCGAGGGCTGAGGGCTCAGGCGGCCGCGGCCATGAGCGCCGGGCCGCCGACACGGACGATGACATGATCGCTTTCCAAGCAGGGAGCAACGCTTGGTCCCGGACATACTAAAACAAACGTGCATTGACATAGAAGGTGGGAAGCGGTTGGGTGTGTAGGGACCACCCCCCGTCTCCAGGAGGACCGCTACTCGTGAGCATCGAGTTCCTGCTGACCTCACTCGTCATCGTCGTCACCCCGGGCACCGGCGTGCTCTACACGCTGGCCGCCGGCCTGTCGCGCGGCGGGCGGGCGAGCGTCGTGGCGGCGTTCGGCTGCACGCTCGGCATCGTGCCGCACATGGCGGCGGCCGTCACCGGCCTGGCGGCACTGCTGCACGCCAGCGCCGTCGCCTTCCAGGTGCTGAAGTACGCGGGCGTGGCGTACCTGCTCTACATGGCCTGGTCCACGCTGCGGGAGCGGGGCGCACTGAGCGTGGACCAGGAGTCCACCCCGCGCCCGACGGCCAAGGTGATCGTCGACGGGGTGCTGATCAACATACTCAACCCCAAGCTGTCGATCTTCTTCTTCGCGTTCCTGCCGCAGTTCGTGAGCACCGGCGAGCCCGCCGCGCTGGCCCGCATGCTGGAACTGAGCGGCGTGTTCATGCTGCTGACATTCGTCGTCTTCATCGGGTACGGCCTGTTCGCCGCCGCCGTCAGGAACCACGTGATTTCCCGGCCCGAAGTGCTGACCTGGATGCGGCGCGGGTTCGGCGCCGCCTTCGCCGCACTCGGTGTCAAACTCGCGCTCACCCAGCAATAGTTCCGGTCGACATAGGGCTGGCAGCCCAGGGGAACGCAGAAGTGGTTCATCTGGATCCACCCCGGATTGGATCCGAAAGCCGTTTTGTCCGGATCCGGATGGACCGCAGGCGCCGATCAGATGCGGGGGCGTACGGTCCCGGCCGCCGCCGGGGCCGAGATCGACGGCCCGGCCGGCGTGTTCGACGACCCGGGATCCCGAAGGTACGCCCGGTAGAGCCACACGCATCGAGGCGTCACCACGTCAAGCGCGGTCAGACCCGTAGGTCCTCTGGCGATCAGTCGCCCATGCGCCACCACCGACATTCACGTTCCTCTCGTGATCCTCCGAATCTTGTCGAGGCGCTCGCCCACGGCGCGCTCGTTGCCGTGGGCGGTGGGCTGGTAGTAGACGCGGTCCGCGAGTTCGTCGGGGAGGTGCTGCTGAGGTAGCACACCTCGCGGATCGTTGTGTGGGGATTTGTAGCCGACGCTGATCCTGCTGGTTAACTCGCGACACGCGGTTGTAGGTTCGTGACCTGAGTCTTTGGCGTCCGGGATCATGCGGTGCGCGGCCGGGTTTCCCCCTCCTCCCGGTCGTGGATGGAGTGGTCGGTGTCGA
>NZ_JBEFAK010000051.1:0-72622 GCF_040137845.1 Nonomuraea sp. B19D2
GCGGTCGACCAGCTACGCGCCCACGGCGTGCCGGTCAAAGACGAGGACGCCGCCCGACTCAGCCCGCTCGGTCACGCCCACCTCAACGTCCTGGGCCGCTATGCCATCGCCTCCTCCGCCCCGGCCGAGGGCCTGCGCCAGCTCGGCGAGATCCCCGACCTGCCCGATGGAGAGGACGCGGTGGAGGAGGAGGGCGTGTAGACCCTCGGCTTCGCGGCGCCGGCGGCTATTAACCTGCTGGATGACATATCCCCTGAGCAAGTTGACCGGTTGAGCGTGTCCGAGCCGCCAAGTAGCCCCGTGAATGCTCAGTCCGAGAAGATCGCGCGGCGCAGCGGGGGGAGCACGCCGCACAGCCGGAAGAACGTCCGGGCGATGATCCGGACCGCGCGGTTGGGCAGGGTGGCCAGGCGCAGGTACATGGTCGCAGCTCGCACGGCGGCGAAGCCGTTCTTCAGCATCGCGCGCTCGTACTCGGCGATGGCGGGCAGCAGGTCGGCTTCACCCTGGCTGACCGCGATCAACGCGCGGCGCAGCGCGTCGGCGTCGTACAGCGCGGCATTGCCGCCAAGACCGCCGACCGGCGGCATGGAGTGGATGGCATCGCCCAGCACGGTCACGTTGGTGGTTGGCCATGGCTTCACCGGCTCGGCGGTGGCGAAGTCGAATCGCTCGACGGTGTCGGCGGGCGTCTGGGCGATCAGCTCGCGCAGGCCGGGATGCCAGTCGATCAAGCGAGAGGTGACCAGTTCGCGCAGCCGTTGCCCGCGCCCGCCCGCCGGGGTGTCGAGCAGGTTGGCGGGCAGCGCGCGCCGGTGGGCGACGTAGGCCCACATGACGTAGTCGTCGTCCTTGGCGTCCTGGGTGAGGAGGTCGGGGTCCAGGTCGGCGGCCCGCATCTGGTCGCCGACGCGCTCGAAGGTTGCGCTGCCGGCCTCCCGGCGGCGGAACACCGCGGTGAACAGGAAGTCCCGCTTGGGCAGGAACATGTTCTTGGTGCTGGTCATCTCCTTGGGCAGCCATGCCTTCCCGTCGCCGAGTGGGAGTTTGCCGCCGATCCCGACGCCGGGTACGGGGGATCGCCGGGCGTGCGGCAGCAGTTGCCGCCGCACGCGCGAGTTGGCGCCATCCGCGCCGACCAGCAGGTCGCCGGTGGCCGAGGTGCCGTCGGCGAAAAGTGCGGTAACGGTGCCGTCGGCGTTCTGCCGGTAGCTGGTGAACTCCTTGCCGAAATGGACGATGTCGTCCAGACCGGCGAGCAGCAGGCGCCGCAACGTGACGCGGCTGACCGCGTGGGCCTGTTCGGATGAGTCGCGCTCTGTGGGCGGGGCGTCCTCGCGCATCAGCAGGCGCATCCGCTCGGTGAACACCCCCATGCCGGGCCCCGGGTCACCGGCGGTGGCCACCAGGATGCGCCAGAGGTGCGCGGGAAGGCAGTCGTGCAGCGCCTGGCTGCCGACCGGTTCGATGTTGAGCCGGTATCCCTGCAACCGGGCATCGGGTGCGGCATCGCGTTCGAAAACTTCGACGTCGATCCCGGCGGCGTGCAGGCCCTGCGCCAGGCACAGGCCGCCGATACCGCCGCCGACGATGACGACCCGGAGCGTAGGTGTGGGCATGAGGTGTTCCTCCTGAGGGGCAGAGGGTGTCAGACGCGGATCAGTAGCTGGTCGAGAAGTTCGAGGACGTCGCCGGCGCGGCCGGAAGCCAGGCTCGCCCCCTTGACGGTGGCGATGACCAACTCCGCTCCCGTCGCCGGATCGACGCCCGGGGCCAGCGCTTCGGCAGCGGCGGCATCACCCAGCAAAGTGCGCAGCGAGTTCCGCCAGCCTTCCTCCCGACTGGCGATGATCTTTCGCAACTGCGGGTCGCGCCGGGCCCGCAGATCCAGCTCGCGCAAGACGATGTGAAGCTCGGGCTCGTCGATGACCTTCTGGCGAAGCGCGGCTAGGTGGTGCCGCAGGCGCTCGACGGGGCCGCCGTCGAGCGGCGTGGTCGACCAGAACTGCCGGGTGGCGTAGTCGACGACCGCCACCACCAGATCCTGCTTGGTGGGGAAGTGGTGATGGATCGAGGAGTGGTCAATGCCCACTTGGGCGGCCACGTTCCGCATCCGAAACCGCTCGAATCCACCTTCGGCCAGGCATTGGTACGCCGCCTGTACCAGCGCGTTCGAACGCTCCGGACCGGCCGGTGGCCTGCCTCGCCGCGTCGCCGTCATGTCCGCCTCCATTACTCCACCAACCAGTTGGTGGAGTAATATCAGGCGCGCCAATGCGGCGTCAATTCGACCGGTGAAGTGGCAGCTGCGACGGCCGCCCTGAGCGAAGGGGGCTTGAGGGGGTGCGGCCGGAATACGCCGGAAACGGGCCGCCTTGGTGACAGGGGCCCCGACCCGGACCACAACCTTGAGAGGGGGCACCCGCCCGACATCCCAGCCACCGCAAACCGCCCCATCGGCACCACCCACACCCAGCTGGCCCCACACCCTGCGCAACGTCCGCAGCTGGCTGACCCCCGCCATCACGCTCACACACTGGTGGAAAGCATGGTCGAAAGCGCCCTCACCGCCTGAGTTACAGGCCCTCATCGACGCCGTTACCGCAGGCCAAGGCTTACACCTCTACCGCCCACCTTGATTCAACGGACTACCGGTAGCCCCGGGCCGAGTTAGTACTCCAGTTGGAGTTCGCTTCGTGAGCTGCGGTGATACCGGGTCGGGACGAGCGACGGCCGCCGTTGATCATTGTTGTTGTGACGCAACAAGAGAACACGGCGGCCGTCGAGGCCATGGTATCGGTCGAACGGTGGCGCGCAGGGCTGGATGCGCTGCTGGGGCGGTGCGCACCGCACTTCCGCAGGATCGAGTCCCGTCTGCGGGCGAAATCGTTGGTGGAGGCGATGATGGCGCACGCGACGCGCCGGAACTGCTGGACGCTCGCCGAGGCAGCGGGGGAGCCGAACCCGTACCGGTTCCAGCACCTGCTCTCCCGCGCGAGGTGGGATGACGCTGCGGTGCGCGCCAAGGTGCGCTCCGCGGTCTGGGAGGGGCTCTCGACCGGGAACGGCGTGAAGGTCCTGGTCGTCGACGACGACAAGGGTGCGACCGAAGAACTTGACGGCGGGCGCCTCGATCGGTACTTTTGCCGATCAACACGCGTGACGCTTCGTTTTAGTTTTTCCACCTCATCAAAGAAAATCGGTGCACCTCCTATCCACAGGATCGGCTCCGGCCAGACAGGGCCGACGCCGAGCCCGCGGACTTCCGTCCACTCGGCCGGTCGCTGCGGGCCGCACCAGCCCCCGCGACCGTGGCGGGCACCGACGTGCCCGCCGAAGACGTCGCAGTCAGCCTGTGCGACCCGGCCCACGACACCCGGCTGCTGCGCCAGTGGACTCCTGAAGGCGCCACCACACGCGGCATCGAACCCCTGATCAACACACTCCCCTCGTAAGGCACAAGCAGTGAGAACACCCGTCATGCCCTCGACCGGTACCCTGCAGCCGTTGGGAATGGACGAAGTCCGAATAAACGGCGGCCATTGGAGCAAGCGGCAGACGGTCAACGGCGAAGGAACCATTCAGCACTGCCTGCACTGGCTCGAGGCGCTCGGCTGGACCGCCAACTTCGACCGCGCCGCCGAAGGGAAGGAGTTCGAGCGGACCGGCCCCCAATTCTCCGACTCCGAGGTCTATAAGCTCGCCGAGGCCATGGCCTGGGAGATCGGGCGCACCGGAGACGCGGGCCTCGAAGCGCGGTTCGTCAAGCTGACAGCACGCATCAGCGCTGCGCAGCACGAGGACGGCTACCTCAACACCGCCTTCGGCAACCCCGGCCAACCGCCCCGCTACTCGGACCTCGAATGGGGCCACGAGCTGTACTGCTTCGGCCACCTTCTCCAGGCCGCCGTCGCACGGCTGCGCAACCACGGTGAAGACGCGTTCACGGCGATTGCCCGCCGCGCCGCCGACCACGTGTGCAATGTGTTCGGGCCCGGCGGCGACGAACGCATCTGCGGCCACGCCGAAATCGAAGTGGCCCTGGCCGAATTCGGGCGCGCCACCGGCGAAGCCCGCTACCTCGAGCAGGCCCGGCTCTTCATCGAGCGCCACGGCCGGAAGACTCTCCCGGAGAAGGGCGTTTTCTACCAGGACGACGTGCCGGTGCGCGAGGCCGAAGTGCTGCGCGGCCACGCCGTGCGGGCCCTCTACCTCGCCTCGGGCGCGATCGACGTAGCCATCGAGGCTGGCGACGCCGACCTCCTCGATGCCGTGCGGGGCCAATGGGACCGCGCCGTCGCCCGCCGAACGCACCTCACCGGCGGCATGGGTTCCCAGTACGCGGACGAGGCATTTGGCCGCGACTTCGCGCTCAACCCCGCCGAGGCCTACTCCGAGTCGTGCGCCGGCGTCGCCGCGGTCATGACCGCATGGCGCCTGCTCCTCGCCACCGGCGACACCCGCCACGGCGACATGATCGAGCGGATCGCCTGGAACGTCCTCTCCGGCGCGGTCGACCCCGACGGGAAGTCGTTCTTCTACGCCAACCCGCTCCACCAGGTCACCGCCGACCCCGAACCGCCGCGCGACGGCGCCCTCCCGCACCTCAGCGCGGGCGGCCGCCGCGGACACTGGTTCGAAGTCTCCTGCTGCCCGACCAACCTCGCTCGCACCTTCGCCCAGTTCGCCGCCTACATCGCCACCGCCGACGACCGCGGCGTCCAACTCCACCAGTACGCCCCTGCCGCGATCGACACGGTCGTGGCCGGCTCGCGCTTCGCGCTCACCATGACGACCGCCTACCCGGACGACGGGACGGTCATCGTCCGAGTGGAGGCCAACGACGGCGGCGAGCGCACCGTGTCGTTCCGAGTGCCGCACTGGGCCGAAGGCGCCACGGTAACCAGCCCAGACGGCACGGCCCGCCCCGCGGCTGCTGGCGAGCTCGCCGACGTCACCGCCGCATTCGCTCACGGCGACGAGATCCGCCTCGACCTGCCGCTCGCGCCGCGCTGGACCTATCCGGACCCGCGCATCGACGGTTTGCGCGGCTGTGCCGCAGTCGAACGCGGGCCCGAGGTGTGGTGCGTCGAGGGCGTCGACCTCCCCGAAGGAGCCGACTTCGCGGACCTTGCCGTCAACACCACTGCGCCGCTGACAGTGCGCGACGGACGCGTCAAAGTCCGCGGCCGCATCAACGACCGCGCTGCCGAGTGGCCGTACGGGACGGCCGCGCCTCGACCCGAGGGCGAACCCGTCGAGATATCGCTGGTGCCGTTCCGGTCGAGGGACACGAGAGGCGCGGCCGCCATGAGGGTCTGGATGCCCATCAGCTGATCGAGTAGGAAGCCGGTGCGGCCGACACTGCGGGCGCACCCGCCTCTTGTCGATCCGGGCGTGTCCGGACGGAAGTCCAGAGACGAGTGTCTCCGGGTCGTGTTGTAGCCGCGGATCCAGGGTTCGACCTGGAACCGAGCCTCCCGCGCGGTTGCGAAGGTTCGGCGTCCTTGCAGGACTTCGCGTTTGAGCGTGGCGCTGAACGACTCCGCGAGGGCGTTATCGGCCGATTATCCGGCTAATGACGCTGATTCTGGGCGTTGGCCGGTTAACGCTTTCAGCTGACCCGGGTAGTAAGTCGGCGGAGTTGCTCTTCGTGGCGCCGGACGCGTGCAGCGACGGCTTCCAGGGCGGTGTGGAGGTTTCGTATTTCCTCGAGGAGGCCGGTGAGGGTGCCGTTGGTGGCGGCGCGGCGGCGGTTTTCCTCGATGACGGCGCGGAGGCTGGGGCTGCGGTAGAGGGGTGGTGCGGCCTAGCCCGGTGAGGTGGGCGACGGCGATGAAGGTGACGGGTTGGCCGTTGTCCGGGTGCGACCTCATCTGGCGAGTCGCGTACGACCTCGTTGCGGCACCCTTGATCTCGCAGCCCTAATTGGTGGGGTTGTGACCCTCTCGGTTCCGGTGAGGTACGGCCATACGACCGGGCCGCTCGACGGCCAACGTGAGATCACGCCGGCCTCTCCGAACCGAGGGCAGCAGACCGGCGTCAGGGACATGCCCCAGCGAGGGCCGACCAACGAGGTTTCGGGAGCAGCCCTCACTACCGAGATGGTCTGTGACCTGCGGTAGGAAGGGATGCAGCGCCGGTGTTTGTGGGATGGGACTGGGGCAATATCGGTCACGACGTCACGGTATTAGCGCCGGATGGGGCCAAAACCGACCGGTGGGCGCTGGAACACACCGAACACAGCCTCACCTCGGCATTGGCCAGGTTGAGGCGCCACGGCACCCCCGAGTCGTTGCCGGTCGCGATCGAGACCACCCGAGGGCTGGTCGTCGACCGGCTGCTGGCCGCGGGGCATCCGGTCGTGCCGATCCACCCCAACGCCTTCAACGCGATCCGCCCCCGCTGGGGTGCCGCTCGGGCCAAGACCGACGCCGGTGACAGCTTCGAACTCGCCGACTACCTACGCACCGACGGCCACCAACTGCGCGTCCTGGCCCCGACCAACCAGGCCACGCTCGAGCTGCAAGCCTTGATCCGGACTCGTGCCGACCACATCGAAGCCAGGATCACCGCGGCCAATCAGCTCGCCGCCATCCTTGATGCGCACTGGCCGGGCGGCAAAGCTGTCTTCGCCCAGCTCGCGACACCGATCGCGCTGGCCTTCCTGGAGCGCTTCCCCACCTACAACGACGGCGTGAAGCTCACCCCTGCCAAAATGGCCGCTTTCTGCCGCCGCAACGCCTACTCCGGTCGTCGACCCGCCGTCGAACTGCTGGAGCGGATGCGCCAGGTGCCCAAGCCAGCCAGCCGGGTAGGCCAGCCGGTCGTCCGTCAGCTGGTGCTATCCCAGGTTGCCCTGCTGCGCGCCATCATGAGAGGGTCACCGATCTGGAGAAGGCGATCTCCGAGGCTCTGGACGAGCATCCGTACGCGGAGTTGTTCCACGAGCTGCCACGCGTCGGGATGGTCAACCTGGCCCAGATCATTCGCGAAATCGGCCCCATGCTCGAACGCGCCGACTCCGCCGACCACCTGGCAGCTGAAACCGGCTGCGCCCCAGTCACCCGAGCCTCCGGCAAGAGCCGCACCGTCAGCTTCCGCGTCGCGGTCAACCGCAACGCCCGCCAAGCACTGACCACCTTCGCCGACAACAGCCGCCACAGCAGCACATGGGCAGCCGAGATCTACGCCGCCGCACGCGCCCGTGGCAAGCGCCACCCGCACGCCGTCCGCATCCTTGCCCGGGCCTGGATCCGCGTCATCTGGGCCTGCTGGCGCGACGGCACACCCTACAAAGCCGAAACCCACCAAACGACCACAAAACGTCATCCCTAGCAGAGAGAGGTTGACTCAGGAATCTCGTTGACCTGGGCAAGCCGTTCACGCGGTCTGTCGGCGCTTCATCGGTGTGTCGTGGTTTTGTTGCGTTGAATGGGGGTCAGGGGCGTCGCCGCCGATGGGTGGAGGTGTTTTCGGTCGCCCCGGCGACAAGCTTGCGCTGGCATCGCCACCTGATAGCACGCAAGTGAGCGTTTCATGGTGTCCTTCCGGGATGAGCGCGGATGCGGGACCGGTCCCCACCCGGGGCGTAGAGCCCCGCCGACGGACCGGGGTCTGACTGGCGAGGCCGGAAACGCGGAGCGCGTCGCAGCGGGCGGCCCTATTCACCGCTCCTATTCGGGCAGGGCGATGGCCACGGTCTCGTAGCCTGGCGCGGTGACGCGGACGGCTTCGGGCCGGTCGGCGATCACGACGAGCTTGTCGCCGCTCGCCCAGGTCCGGTACCAGTTGTCAGCCTCGCCGGACACGGTGACTTCAGCGTCACTCGGGAACCGCCGGTCGGTGGTGTACGGCATCACCCCGGTCATCCATGCGGCCGCGCCTTCGAGAGTGCGGAGCTGGACGTCGGGGATGCGGCCGGAGGCATCGGGTCCGACGTTGAGCAGCAGCCGGCCACCACGGGAGACCACGTCCGCGTAGTGCTTCGCCAGCTCGCGGGGGCTGAGGGTGAGCGATTCGTCCTCAACACGGTTGTAGCCGAAGGAGGATCCGAGTCCGCGGTTATGCTCCCAGCCGGTGCCGGTCTCGTGGTCGGCGTGCATCGAGTACTCGCTCGTGCGGTAGTCCCAGACGTCGGCGCCCCATCGGTCGTTCACGATCCCGTCGGGGACCGCGTCGCGGTAGTAGGCGATCAGGTCGACGAGCGAGCCGTCTTCCTTGCCCGCCTCGGGCCATTCGATGTCGTTCCAGAGCACGGAGGGCGCGTAGCGGTCGATCAGGTCCCGGACGTGCGCGGTGGCGTAGGCGGCGTAGGCTGCGTCGTTGGGGCGGAATCGCCAGATGTCGTCGACCTCCACGATCGGCGGGTTGTCGGTGATCGACCAGTCGAGGCCGCCGGAGTAGTAGACGCCGAAGCGCATACCCTCCGCACGCACGGCCTCCGCGAGCGGGCCGAGCAGGTCGCGCTTCGGGCCGCGGTCGACGGTGTTGAAGCCCTCGCTGCCGGGGGCGTCCCACAGTGTCACCCCGTCGTGGTGCTTCGTGACGGGCACGACGTAGTGCGCCCCGAGTGCCCGGAACAACCGCGCCCATGCGGCGGGGTCGTAAGCTTCGGCCTTCCACTGGTCGAGGAAGTCCTCGTAAGGCGCCGACCCGTAGACCTCGGCATGGTGCGCCGCCGCCGGCGACCCTTCGATGCGGATCGTGTTCGCGTACCACTCGGCATAGGAGGAGTGCTTGAACCACCCGCCTTCGGGCTCGGGCTCGCCTGCCACGTGTTCCGGCTCGGCCCAGGCGGGAACCGCGTACGGTCCCCAGTGGATGAAAATGCCCAGGCTCGCCTCCTTCGCCCATCCGGGCAGGCTCTCGCGGCGGGTTCCGGTCATGATCAGCTCTCCCTAACGTGGTATTCAATCCAGTCAGGCCGAATGTGGCCGCTGGCGCCGGCCTTCGGCTTGGAGGCCGCCCCGCGTCGCGCGGGGCGGCCTGCTTCGTCAGTCAGCGATGTCACCGTAGATCACGCCGCGTGCTGACAGATAGACGCGGCCAAAGATGTGCGGGTCGCCGGTGATAGCGGACCCCGCGAAGGCCCACTGGTGGTCGTCGTCGTTGATGCGCACCCAAGTGGCGCCGCCGTCGGTCGAGCGGAAGATGCCGTCCTGGCCTGCGACCGTGGCCGAGGTGTAGATCGCCGGGTAGCCCCCGCGCTTCGCCTCATGCCGTGAACCGCGCGCGGCCTTGCCGAAGCCGACCCCGATCGCCAAGTCGATCGCGCTGATGCGCTCCCAGGTCACGCCGCCGTCCTCGGAGCGCCACAAGCCGGTTGCGATCTCCGCTTTGTCGCTGCGCCCGGCGAGCCAGACGTGGCCCTCGCGGCCGGGGACGACTCTGAAGTCGTCGACGCCTTCGGCGGGCAGGCCGGTCGCTCCGGTGTCGGAGAACGTCGCGCCAGCGTCGGTGCTGCGGTAGAACGTGCCGCCGGAGAAGGCGTACAGGACCGACGGGTTGACACGGTCGGACCGGATCCGGGCCCCTGCCCGGAGGCCCTGGACCGGGTTCCAGGTCGCGCCCAGGTCGGTGCTGTAGACCGGGGTGATGTCGGTGTTGCTGGGGACCACAGGACTGCGGCTGCGTCGGCGGTGATCGCGACGACGCCGGAGCCGCCGCCCGGGACGCCTTCGAGTCGCGCTGCGGACTTCCAGGTCTTGCCGCGGTCGGTGGAGACGATGACGTGAGCGTCCACGTCCGCGTTGACTTCGCCGCTGCCGACGATGACGTCCGGGTTGGACTGGGCGTAGTCGAGGCTGCTGCCGGCCCAGCCGGAGCGGATCATCGGCCCGGCCCGGTCGAGGTCGGTGTGGACGAAGCCGCTGACGTCGCCCATGGCGGAGACGAGGGTGCCGCCGAGGGCGGCGATGTCGCGGACCCAGGTCTCTTCGACGCCTTGGGCCCGCACGCCGACGGTGAACCGCTCGATGGGCAGGGCGATCCGCTCGCCGGCCTCGTTATGGCCGATCAGCTCGCCGTGGGTGTCCCACCGCGTCAGCTCCTCGGTGCCCCAGATCATGGCGCCGGTGCCCCACATGATGCGGTCGGAGTTGTGCGGGTCGATCGCGAGGGCCTCGATCATCCACCCGTGCTTGACCGCGTATGCGGGTCCCTGGTCGGTGCCGTTCCACGACAGCCACGGGGCGTTGGTGCTGTCCATGACGAAGCGGTCGGTGCGGTCGGTGCCTTCGGCGTAGTCCCAGCTGAGCTGCCAGGTCTGCCCGGAGTCGGTGGAGCGGTAGAGGATCTCGTCGGGGTACCAGTTGTTGCACGTGGACGCCATGAGCGTGCCGGGGTTCTGGCGGTCGACGGTCACACCGCCGAAGCCGGGGATCGGGCCTTTCGGGTTATAGGCGGGGGTGATGTCGATCCATTCGCCGGTCTGGGTCGCCAGCCTCTGGATCTTGCCGCCGTTGCCCGAGGAGGGCGCGCCGTTGTACGGGCCGGGGTCATGGCTGGTGATGATGTACAGGTAGCCGTTTGTGTTATCCACTGCGGACTGCTTGGGGATGGTGCGGTTGCCGTCGCAGTCGCCGAGCGCTGCGGCCGCTCCGGGGACGGGCTGCCAGGTCGCGCCGCCGTCCTTGGACACGTAGAGCGGGTCGTCCGGGTCGGCCACGCCCACGTAGATCTTGCCGCCGATCTGGTCGAAGTCGATCCAGATCACGCCCTGGTTGTCGGCGTGGTAGGGGTCGTTGGGGTTGATGACGAAGTTGCCGGGGTTGGGGAAGTTCGCGACCGCGGACCAGGTGCGGCCGTAGTCGGTCGAGCGCCACAGCCCGTTCCCGCTGGGGGCGCCCAGGTACACGGTCGCGTTGTCGGCCGGGTTGACGGCCAGGCGCTCGCCCATGCCGCGGCCGGGCATGTTGCCGCCCTGCTTGAAGGGGAGTTCGGCGATGCCCCAGGTGTCGCCGTAGTCGTCGGAGTAGAGGACGGCGCCGTTGTTGGGGTCCCAGTCGGTGGTGTATGCGCCGACCGCGGCGTAGACGCGGTTGGTCTCGACCGGGTCGGTGGCCATGGAGACCACGTAGTAGTAGCCCCAGTTGTCGCGGCCGACCCAGTCGAGCAGTTGCTTCCAGCTCCGAGAGTCCTCCTGCCACCGGTAGCAGCCGCCGACATCGGTGCGGGCGTAGATCAGGTTCGGCTTGGTCTCGTTGAAGATGATGCCAGGTACGAACCCGCCGCCGTTGACGACGGCGTTCTTCCAGATGTATGCGTCCTTGGGTTGCCGGCCGGGCTTGGCTAAGGCCGGGACGGGCAGGGCACCGGCCGCGACCGCGGCCGCGCCGAGGGAGGCGATGAACGTACGTCGTCGCATGATGTTCTCCTTTGCGATGCATACGACAGGTACGAGAGGTTGGTCTTCGACTTGCGCGGCACACGACCATCGCCTGGCACGGCCTAGATGAATGGACCTTCACCGATAGACCACGGCCGGGACGCCGTCGCGCTCGCCGGCCGGTCAAGGCGCTGATCGTGCGGATGGCGCGGGAGAACCCGACCTGGGGTCATCGGCGGATCCAGGGCGAGTTGGCCCGTCTGGGCTACACGATCGCGGCCTCCACGGTGTGGGAGATTCTGCACGCGGCGGTATCGATCCGGCGCCCCGTCGGGCTGGGCCGACCTGGCGGCAGTTCCTTGCCGCTCAGGCCTTCGTTGGCGCGGGCGGCGGCTTCAGCGGCGCGGATGACCAGGTTGCTGTCTTCGTAGCTGGCCGGCAGGGCGTCGAGGATGCCGCCTTCGGCCTGGTCAGCGGGGATGCGGTCGGCGGCGCAGGTCGCCTTGCTAAAGCGCTGGCGGGATAAGCCCACGTGGTAGCGGTATCGTTCGGTCCAGCCGTGGGTGGCGGCGCCGATGCGGGCCTTGCCGCAGTGCTGACAGCGGATGAGTCCGGACAGCAGACAGTCGGACTCGGTGATGACCGTCGCACGGCTGACCCGTCGGCCGTCAGGGTGACGCCGTCTTCGCGTCGCTTCCAGGTGATCGTTTCCATGCGCGTGCCCCCTGTTCAGGTGAAGAGGAAGGTCGCGAGGCGGACGTCGCCCCGCAGCGTGATCCGCAGGTCGTGGACGCCCGCCAGGGGTGAGCCCAGGTCGCCTGCGACGCTCACCCAGGCGTACCGGCCCCCGGTCGGCGGGAGCAGGATCTCCGCCAGCAGCACCTCGCCGGCCCAGACCTCCAGCCGCCCCTCGCCCAGGGCGGCGACCTCGGTTTCGACCCGGACCGCGCCCGTCAGATCGCAGGAGCGGAACAGCAGCGTCGCGGGATGGTCGTGGCGTGCGGGCGCGACCGCGTCTCCGGTGGTACGGCCGGCGTCGACCAGGGTGATGCCCGTGTAGTCGTCGAAGTCCGCGGCCGAGGTGCGCCGGTCGACGACAGCGCGGGGCCCGGGGACGGAACCGTCCACGGCGATCGTCGTCCCGAGAACCAGCTCACCGGCGGAGCGGCCCACCAGCACTTCGTAGTCGCCGGGGTCCACGGCGAAATCGCCGGTGGCCACGTCCCAATGAGCCAGGTGCTCGGCTGACAGCCGGAAGATGAGTTCGCGGCTCTCGCCGGGAGACAGCGAGACCTTGCGGAAGTCGGCGAGCCGCAGCCGGGGCGCTTCGTAGCGGGCGTTCAACGCGCGGACGTAGAGCTGCGCCACTTCCGATCCCGGCCTGCTCCCTGTGTTCGTCAGCCTCACCGAGACCTCCTCGGAGGAGACCCGCAGGTCGCTGTAGGCGAACTCGGTGTAGGAGAGCCCGTGGCCGAAGGGATACAGCGGGTTGGCCCGGTGGTACTGGTAGGTCCAGCCTGCCTTGATGATGTCGTAGTCCAGGGGATCGGGAAGCTCGCCTCGGTACCACGTCTGCGGCAGCCGCCCGCCCGGGTCGGCCGCGCCGAGCAGCACGGCGGCCAGCGCCCTGCCGGTCTCCTGCCCGCCGTGTGAGGTCCACACCACGGCGGGCAGGTGCTCATCGGCCCAGTCCAGGGCGTAGGGGTAGCTGCTCATGACCACGAGCGCGGTCTCGGGGCGGACCTCGGCGACCGCGCGCAGCAGAGCCTCCTGCCCCTCGGGCAGCGCGAGGTCCCGGCGGTCCTCGGTCTCGCGGCCGTTGATCAGCGGGTGATTGCCCAGCACCACGACGGCCACGTCCGCGGCAACGGCGGCGGCGCGGGCCTGGGCCGTACCGTCGTGGAGCAGTTCGCGCTCGTAGCACTCGGCGTCGGCGGCGGATGAGGCGGTGAAGCGGCCGTCGGCCGCGGCGTAGCGGCCGGTGCGGACGTTGCGGAGCAGCACGCCGCCTGGAGCGGGTTCGAGGTGGAAGGTCTCGTTGACGAACCAGCTCTTGATCACCTCCCGGTCGGCGGCCAGGGAGCCGTCCTCCTGGAGGCTGTAGTAGCGGCCGGTGTCGGGATTGCGCAACGTCAGCATCCCGGCGCCCCAGTCGGTGACATCGGCGACCAGCTCGGCACCCGAGCGCGAGCGCAGCGCGATCCGGTCGCAGCCCTCCACGCGGACGACCTCGCCGAGCGCCTCCTCCAGCCCGGCGGCGACGCTGATCTGGTACGGCATGGTGCCGCTGTACCAGTCCTCGAACAGGGTGTCTCCCAGAGGCCCGATGACGGCCACGCGAGGGGTGCCGGCCAAGGGCAGCAGACCGTCGTTCTTGAGCAGCACCACCGACTCGGTCGCGGCGCGCAGGGCCAGAGCCCGGTGCTCGGCGCAGTCGATCACCTCGGGGCCGATGTCCGCATACGGGTCGAGATCGGGGTCGAACTCCCCGAGCCGGACTCGCAGCGCAAGTTGCCGCCGCACGGCGCGGTCGACGTCGTCCTCGTCGATCAGCCCGCGTTCCAGCGCCTCCCGCAGCCGTCCGATCACCACCTCGCTCTCCTCGCCGTGGTCGGTGAAGCTGTCGATGCCGGCCTTGAGCGCGGCGGCGTGGGATTCGGCGTGGTCGTCGAAGTAGTGCTCCAGCTCGACCAGGTTGGAGGGCGCCTCGGCGTCGCTGACCACGAAGAGGTCCGGGTTCAGCCGCCGCAGCTCGGTCTCGATAAGCGGGCTGACGTGGCAGGGACGCCCGTTGACCAGGTTGTAGGCGGCCATCACGCCGGTGGCCAGGCCCCCGGCGACGATCGGCAGGAATGCCGCCAGGTCGTATTCCCGCAGCACCCGGGGGCGCACGCCGGAGGAGGTGACGCACCGGTCGTCCTCGTTGTTGTAGGCCAGGAAGTGCTTGAGCACCGGCGCGGCGCGCAGGTAGGACGGGTGGTCGCCGACCAGTCCCCGGCAGTAGGCAGCACCGAGCCGCGCGGTGTGCACCGGGTCCTCGGAGTAGCCCTCCTCGTTACGTCCCCAGCGCGGGTCGCGCAGCAGGTTCACCACGGGCGCCCACGCCTGCAGACTGTTGGCGCCGGAACCGATCGCGGGCGGGCGGTGCCGGTGGAAGGCGCGCAGCTCGACGGAGACGGCCTCGGCGACCAGCCGTACCAGATCCTCATCCCACGTCGCCCCCAGGCCCACCGCCTGCGGGAACACCGTCGCCACACCCAGCCATCCCACGCCGTGCAGGGTTTCGGTGCCGGTGCGGAAGGGGGCCACGCCCAGACGCGGTAGGGCGGGCGCGTACTGATGCAGCATCGCGATTCTTTCGTCGAGCGTCAACCGCCCGAGCAGGTCGTCGACGCGCTTGCCAACCGGCAGCGCCGGATCGTTTAGAGGAAACGTATCGCTCACAGGGCATGCTCACAGACAGAAAGGTCGAAGAGATCGAAGCGCATCGACGCTGACACGCCCGCGACACAATGTCAACGCTAACAAAATGGAAAGTTTCTCTTAACGCTTGCCCTTGCGTCTTCCGAAACAGGTCATTAGTCTCGCGGCAACATTGAAGCGCTTCGAAGGGCAACCCCCCATGTTGAACCGCAGAGGCTTCCTCGGCGCAGCCGCGATGACCCCCCTGCTCGTCGCCTGCAGCAGCAACACTCCCCGGTCGGCACAGAAGGTCGGCACGAACTCCAAGGCCGGGCTCAAGGCCGCGCTCCCCGCCCACGTGCCGAGCACCGCCGTCAAGCCGGACATCGCCTCCGTCGCCGGCTCGGGCGGGGCCATGACCGATCCGGGCTTCCTGAGCTACCCGGCCAACCCGGTCGCCACCGTCACCGGCGTGCCGGGCAAGGGCGGCAGCTACACCGCGATCACCCCGCTCTGGGGCACGGTTCCGCCCGCGAACAACTCCTTCTACCAGGCCATGAACAAGGCGCTGGGCGCCACCCTCACCATGAAGCCGGCGGACGGCGCCAACTACGACACCATCGTCACGCCGATGGCGGCGGCCAAGAAGCTGCCCGACTGGATCCAGCTCCCCAGCTGGTGGAACGCCAAGTTCGGTACCGACCGGCTGGTCGGCACCCAGCTCGCCGACCTGACTCCGTACCTGGCCGGTGACAAGGTCAAGAAGTATCCCAACCTCGCCGCCATCCCCACCGGCGCCTGGCAGGCCGGCGTGTGGGGCGACAAGCTCTACGGCATCCCCGGCTCGGCCTACAACTTCGCCGTCGCCGGCGCCATCTTCTACCGGCGCGACATCCTGGAGGCCAAGGGCATCACCGCAGACCAGGTCAAATCCGTGGCCGACTACCTGAGCCTGGGCAAGGAGCTGACCGACGCCAAGCGTGGCGTGTGGGCCTTCGGCGACGTCTACACCTACCTCGCCTTCTCCTGGGACCTGCCGCCCAACTGGAAGGTCGAGGGCGGCAAGCTGCTGCACAAGTACGAGCTGCCGCAGCTGCTGGAGGCGCTCGAATGGCACTACCAGCTGGCCAAGTCGGGCTACGTGCACCCGGACGCCCTGGCCGGCCAGAACGCCAACAGCAACGCCCGCTTCTACTCGGGCAAGGAGCTGATCCAGGGCGGCGGCACCGGCGCTTGGAACCTGGGCGACTACCAGTCGGGGGTCGCGGCCGAGAAGAACTACCGGCGCGGCGCGTTCAACTACATCTCCCACGACGGTCAGAGCCCCGCGCGGATGTTCCTGGGCCCCACGACCAGCATCGTGAGCTATCTCAACATCAAGCTGAAGCCGGAGCAGATCGAGGAATGCCTGGCGATCGCCAACTACCTGGCGGCGCCGTACGGCTCGGCGGAGTACAAGCTGATCACCTTCGGGGTGGAGGGCGTCCACTACACGATGAAGAACGGGGTGCCGGCGGCCACGGAGGACGGCAAGAAGTTCGTCCAGGCGGCGACCTTCCCCTTCCTCACCGGACCCACCGGGGTGATCAGCAACCTCGGAGCCGACCAGGTCACCAAGGACTACGCCGCCTGGCAGGCCGCCAATGTCAACGCGCTCTACAAGCCGGCGTTCTGGAGCATGAACATCAGCATGCCGCAGCAGATCGCCCTGCTGAACACCTCGCAGGCCATCGACGACGCCATCGTCAGCTGCGTTCGCGGCAAGAAGACGGTCGCCGAGGTCAAGTCGGTCATCGACTCCTGGAAGAAGAGCGGACTCGACCGGCTCAAGGGGTGGATGACCGAGAACGTGCTCAACAAGTACGGCACGGGCCAGTGAAAGAGAGACTTCTCCGCGACCGATCACTGCTGATCATGGTCGTGCCGGCAGTCGTCCTGCTGCTGATCTTCAACTACGTCCCGATGGTCGGCGTCATCACCGCCTTCCAGTACTACGACCCGCTGATCGGGATCTGGGACAGCGACTGGGCCGGCCTGGACCAGTTCCAGCAGCTTTTCGCCGACTCGCGCTTCTGGGACTCGCTGACCAACACGCTCTACCTGAGCTTCGTGCAGCTCATCCTGTTCTTCCCGATCCCGATCGCGCTGGCGATGCTGCTCAACTCGGTGCTCAGCGAGCGGGTGCGCAACTTCGTCCAGTCCGTGGTCTACCTGCCGCACTTCTTCTCGTGGGTGCTGGTCATCACGATCTTCCAGCAGATGCTGGGCGGCGCGGGCGCGCTCAACCAGTTCCTGCGCTCGCACAACCTCGGTACCTGGGACGTGATGACCAATCCGGACACCTTCGCGCTCCTGGTCACCTTCCAGGGCGTGTGGAAGGAGGCGGGCTGGGGGATCATCGTCTTCCTGGCCGCGCTGGCCGCCATCAACCCCGGCCTGTACGAGGCGGCGGCCGCCGACGGCGCCGGACCCTTCCGGCGGATGTGGCACATCACCCTGCCGGGCCTGCGCGGGGTGATCGTGCTCATGCTGGTGCTCCGCCTGGGCGGAGCGCTGTCCGTCGGCTTCGAGCAGTTCCTCATCCAGCGTGAGGCGGTCGGCCACGACGCCGCCGAGGTGCTCGACACCTACGCCTTCTACTACGGCATCGCCACGACGAACTACAGCTTCGGCGCGGCGGCGGGGCTCTTCAAGAGCGTGATCTCGCTCCTGCTCATCTGGGGCGCCAACAAGCTGGCGCACTCCTTCGGCGAGGACGGGTTGTACCGGAAATGACGCAACGACCAAGTTGGCAGGAGCCACCGACCCTGGCCGGCCAGTCGGCCAAGGGCCTCACCCTCGGCGGGGTGCTGCTCATGGTGCTGGTCCCGCTCTGGATCGTCGTGCTGACCAGCCTGTCGACCAAGGGCGCCATCAACCGGGCCGGCGGCCTGGTGATCTGGCCCGACGGGATCACCTTCGAGGCCTACGAGGAGATGCTGACCGACTCCACTGTCCGCACCGCCCTGCTGGTGAGCTTCGGCATCACTATTGTCGGCACGGCGATCTCGATGGTGGTCTCGATCCTGTGCGCCTACGGCCTGTCGCGGTCGGACTCGTTCGGGCACCGGTTCATCCTGGTCCTGCTGATCATCACGATGTTCGTCAGCGGCGGCCTCATCCCGACCTTCCTGGTGGTGACCGGGCTGGGCGGGTATGGCCAGTGGTGGGCGCTGATCCTGCCTGGCGCGGTCTCGGTCTTCAACATCCTGATCCTGCGTTCCTTCTACTCCAGCACCGCGGCCGAGCTGATCGACGCGGCCCGGATCGACGGCGGCAGCGAGTGGCGGATCCTCTGGTCGATCGTCCTGCCCACCTCGCGGGCGGTGACCGCGGTGATCTCCCTGTTCTACGCGGTCGGCTACTGGAACTCATTCTTCAACGTCATGCTCTACATGCCGACCGAGAGTGAGAAGTGGCCGCTGCAGTATGTGCTGCTGACCTACGTCAACCGCGGCGTCGGCATGCCCGGCTCGGTCAACGCCGGCTTCGGCATGGAGCACGCGCAGACCGCCCCGCTTTCGCTGCAGATGGCCGTGGTGGTCCTGACCCTGGTGCCGCTCGTGATCGTCTACCCGTTCGTCCAGAAACACTTCCGCACCGGCGTCCTGACCGGCGCCATCAAGGGCTGAGGCATGGCGACCGAGCGCAGCGAGGGCGCCCAATCAGCACAGCGACCTGGTCGCCGACACGACGGAGGAGGGCTGGCGACCATCGCAGACGTGGCGAAGGCCGCGGGCGTCTCCCCGAGCACGGTCAGCTACACGCTCAGCCGCAAACGCCCCGTATCCGCCGAGACCCGGCGGCGGGTCGAGCAGGCGGTGGCCGCGCTCGGCTATCACCCCAACGCGGGCGCCCGCGCCCTGGCCGGCAGGCGATCGCACATCCTCGCGCTGGCCGTGCCGCTCCGCACCGACGTGTACGTGCCGGTCATGATGGACATCGCCACCTCCGTCGCCGTGGCCGCCCGCAAGCAGGGCTACGACGTCCTGCTGATCACCAACGACGAGGGCCCGGACGGAATCCGCCGGCTGGCCGCGAGCGGCCTGGCCGACGGCGTCATCCTCATGGACGTCGAACTCGACGACAGGCGCATCCCGACACTGGGAGATCTCCAGGCGGCCCTGATCGGCATGCCTCGCGATCCCCGCGGGCTGTCCTGCGTCGACAACGACTTCCAGGCCGCGGGCGCGCTCTGCGCGGATCACCTGGCCGACCTGGGGCACCGGGAGATCGCCTTCATCGGCTACGCCCCCGGCACCTACCAGCGCCACGCCGCATACGCCGAGCGCACCCTCGCGGGCTTCGCCGCGCGGGCGAAGGAGCGCGGTCTGCGTTTCCTGCACCGCCCGTGCGAGGGAACCTATGAGGGTACGGCGGGCGCGCTCGGCCGCATCCTGTCCGACAGACCCGACACCACCGGCTTCGTCGTGCAGAACGAAGGAGCCATCGGGCCGCTCCTCAGCCTCCTGCGCACCAGCGGACGGACGGTCCCCGAGGACGCCTCGGTGATCGCCCTGTGCCCCGAGCGCGTGGCCGAGCAGTACACCCCGGCCCTCACCGCGGTCACCGGCTCGGCGATGGAGCTCGGCCGTATCGCGGTCGAGCAGGTCGTTTCCCGGATCTCCGCATCCGCGCGCGGTGAGCAGCCCGCCAACGAACTCGTGCTGCTCACCCCCACCCTGACCATCCGTGAGAGCACCGGCCCCATCTAGGAGCACCTCCATGTACTTTCGCGACCTCGGCGACGCACTGGAATGGCGCGCCAAGGGCGAGACCTTGCGCGTCGAGCCGTGGGGCCCGGACGCCGTCCGGGTCAGGGCCACGCCAGGCGGGCCCCTGCTCGACGACCTGCCGGGAGCGCTGCTCGACGCGCCGCCTCCAGGGGCGAAGGCGCAGATCAACATCGCCGAGCACCACGCGACCATGGTCAACGGCGCCCTGACCGTCCGCATCGACGCCGACAGCGCGGGGCGGCTCACCCCCGAACTCCCGTATGCCGCCGGGCGGCTCACCTTCCTGCGCGACGACGCTCACCTGGAGGTGTGATGTTGTTCTTCGGCGGCGACTATAACCCCGAGCAGTGGGACGAGGCCGTCTGGAAGGAAGACGACGCGCTGATGCGCCGCGCTCACGTCAACCTGGCGACCGTCGGCGTCTTCTCCTGGGCGCTGCTGGAGCCGGAGGAGGGCCGCTACGATTTCGCCTGGCTGGATGCCCACCTCGACCGGCTGCACGCCAACGGCGTTGCGGTGGACCTGGCCACCCCCACCGCCTCCCCACCGCCGTGGTTCACCCTGGCCCACCCGGACGCTCTCCCGGTCGGGCCGGACGGCACCCGGCTCGTCCACGGCAGCCGCGACACCTACTGCCTGGCCGCCCCCGCCTACCGCACCGCCGCACGGAACATCGCCACAGCTCTGGCCGAGAGGTACAGCGCGCATCCGGGCGTGGCGATGTGGCACGTGCACAACGAGTACACGACGCTCTGCTGGTGTGATCACACCGCGGCCGCGTTCCGGGAGTGGCTCCAGCAGCGCCACGGCTCGCTGGAGGCGCTCAACGAGGCCTGGGGCACGGAGTTCTGGAGCCAGCGTTACGGCGCCTGGGAGCAGGTGCTGCCGCCGCGGGCCACCCAATGGCACAAGAACCCGGGCCAGCACCTGGACTTCCGGCGCTTCTGGTCGGACACGGTCTTGGCCGCGTACCGGGAGCAGCGCGACGCCATCCGCGCGCACAGCGACCGGCCGGTGACCACCAACATGATGCTTCCCGGCTACCAGAACGTGGACCTGTGGGCCCTGGGCCGGGAGGTCGATCTGGTCGCCATCGACCACTACCCGGACGCGCCCGGCCTGGACGCCGCCGCCGACACCGCCTTCGCCGCCGACCGCGCCCGCTCGTTCGCCGGCGGACGCCCCTGGCTGCTGATGGAGCAGGGCACGAACACCGTCTACTCCGGCGGCCGGGTCCTGGGCAAAGAGCCCGGGGAGATCCTGCGCCACGCCCTCGGCCACATCGCCCGCGGTTCGGAGGGCGCCCTGTTCTTCCAGTGGCGGCAGTCCCGGGCCGGATCCGAGACCTGGCACTCGGCGATGGTCCCGCACGCGGGTGCCGACAGCCGGATCTTCCGCGAGGTCCAGCAGGCCGGCGAGATCGTCGCGCGGCTGGGTGAGATCGCGGGTTCGACGGTCACCGCGAAGGTGGCCGTGCTGCACGACGCGGACGCCTGGTGGGCCATGGAGGTCGACGGCCTGCCCTCGAAGGACCTCGACTACCACGATGCGCTCCGCCGGGCCCATCGCGCGCTGTGGGATGCCGGGATCACGGCCGACTTCGCCCACCCCGAGCACGACCTGAGCCGCTACCGGTTCGTGGTGGCTCCGTCCCTGTTCCTGCTCTCCGACGCCGGGGCGGAGAACCTGCGCGACTACGTCGCCGGCGGTGGGAGGCTGCTCGTCCAGTACTACAGCGGCGTCGTCGACGACCGCCTCCACGCCCGGCTCGGCGGCTACCCGGCGCTGCCGCTGCGCGAAGCGCTTGGCATCCGCGTCGAGGAACACCGGCCGCTCCGCCCGGACGAGATGATCGCCCTGTCGGACGGCTCGCGGGCCACAGTCTGGAGCGAGTCCCTGCGCGCCGACGGTGAAGCGCTCGTCACCTACACCCACGGCATGCTCGCCGGGAAACCCGCGCTCACCCGGCACCGCTTCGGCGCCGGGGAGGGCTGGTACCTCTCCACGCGGCTCGACGATTCCGGTTACGCCGCCCTGATCGCCCGGATCGTCGGCTCCGGGACGCCCGGCCTCGAATCAGTCACCCGGCACGCCCAGGACGGCACGCGGTGGCAGTTCTTCCTCAACCACGACGTCGATCCCGTGAGCCTGCCCGAGCCCGGCCTCGACCTGCTGACGGGAGCCAACGTGTCCGAGCTGCCGGCGGGCGGCTGTGCCGTACTGCGGAAAAGGAGAACACCGTGATCGACGCCCTGCGACTCGAGCTGCTCGAGTCGGGACTGCCTCTCGTCGAGGTGACCGCGACCGGGCACGGCCACCACTGGTCGAGCCATCGGCTCATCGACACCAGCATCGGCGCGCGGATGCTCCGCCGGCGGCAGCATGTCACCGACGACGAGCTCACCGTCGAACTCCACGACCCGGAGACCGGCCTCGCCGCGGAGGTGCGGTACCGGTCGCCGGACGGTCTGCCCGTGCTCCGCAGCGAGGTGCTTCTCCGCAACGAAGGCGAGCACCCGCTGATCCTGGAGTCGGTCACCTCGCTCGTGGCCGGCGGCTTCCCGGCAGGCGGCGCGGACCTGATGTGGGCCGAGAACGACTGGCTGGCCGAATACAGGTGGCGGCGCAGCCCGCTGCGGCTCACCTCCCCCCAGCTCAGCGACCGGGTCAGGTACGGCAACGGCAAGGACTGCTTCACCCTGGCCGGGCAGGGCGTCTGGTCGAGCTGCGGCCACCTGCCGATGGGCGGCCTGTCCGATCGCGAGAGTGGCCGAACGTGGCTGTGGCAGATCGAGCACAACGGCGGCGGCTGGCGCTGGGAGTGCGGCGAGCGCGAAGGCACGGCCTACGTGGCGCTGTCCGGACCCAGCGACGGCCGGCACGGCTGGCGTCATCGCCTCAACCCCGGCGAGACCTTCCGCACCGTGCCCGTCGCGCTCGCGGTGGGCGAGCACGACGAGGCGTTCGCCGTGCTGACCCGTTACCGCCGTACCATCCGCCGCCCGCACCACGACCACGAGCGGCTGCCGGTCATCTTCAACGACTACATGAACTGCCTGATGGGGGACCCGACCACGGAGAAGCTGCTTCCCCTGATCGACGCGGCGGCGGAGGCCGGGGCGGAGTACTTCGTCATCGACGCGGGCTGGTACGCCGACCTCGACGCGAGCTGGTGGGACACCGTCGGCGCCTGGGAGCCGTCCGCCACGCGCTTCCCCGGAGGCATCGGCGAAGTCCTGGACCGGATCCGGGAGCGCGGCATGATCCCCGGCCTGTGGCTGGAACCGGAAGTGATCGGAACCCGCAACCCCCTGGCCGCCTCCCTGCCCGACGAGGCGTTCTTCCGCCGCGACGGCATCCGCGTCGTCGAGAACCACCGCCACCACCTGGATCTGCGCCACCCGGCCGCCCGCGCCCACCTCGACGGGGTCGTCGACCGTCTCGTCGGACAGTGGGGCGTCGGCTACCTCAAGCTGGATCACAACATCGATCCCGGCTCCGGCACGAGCAGCCACCCCGGCGAGGCTCCCGCGGCCGGGCTGCTCGGTCACAACCGTGCCCACCTCGACTGGCTCGACGGCGTCCTGGACCGGTACCCGCACCTGGTGATCGAGAACTGCGCCTCGGGAGGCATGCGCTCCGACTACGCCCTGCTCTCCCGCTTGCAGCTGCAGTCGACCAGCGACCAGCAGAACCTCCGGCTCTACGCGCCCATCGCCGCCTCCGCTCCCACCGCGGTCCCGCCCGAACAGGGAGCGGTCTGGGCCTACCCGCAGCCGGAGAACTCCCCGGACGAGGTGGCCTTCACCATGGTCAGCGCGCTCCTCGGGCGGATCCACCTCTCAGGTCCGGTTCCGGAGCTCGATTCAGGTGCCCGCGCCCTCGTCCACGAGGCCGTGGCGGTCTACAAGCACATCCGGGCCGATCTGCCGCGGGCCGTGCCCTCGTGGCCGCTCGGCCTCCCTGCCTGGGACGACCCCTGGATCGCGCTGTCCCTGCGCACCCCGGCGGCCACCTATCTCGCCCTCTGGCGGCGGGGCGGCGAAGAAACGATCCACGTGCCTCGCGCGGAGCTGCTCTATCCCGCCGACAGCAAGGCCCGCCTGACAGAGCACACCTTGACCCTGCCCACCGCCCCATCAGCGGTGCTGCTCCGTCTCCGATGAAAGGACCCCGAGGGGTGTCACACCATCCCATCGTCCCCGGCTTCCACCCCGACCCCAGCATCTGCCGGGTCGGCGATGACTACTACCTCGCCTGCTCCAGCTTCGAGTACTTCCCGGGCATACCGATCTTCCACAGCCGCGATCTCGTGCGGTGGACTCAGCTCGGCAACGCCTTGGAGCGGTCGAGCCAGCTACCCCTCACCACGGAAATCCCCTCGTCGGGCGGGGTCTACGCGCCCACGCTCCGCCATCACGACGGCCAGTTCTGGCTGATCGTCACCGTCGTGGCCGCAGGCGGCAACGTGCTGTTCACCGCCACCGACCCGGCCGGGCCCTGGTCCGACCCGATCCCGCTGCCCGGCGTCCACGGCATCGACCCCGACCTGGCCTGGGACGACGACGGTACCTGCTGGGTCACGACAGCCGGAGGCGCGCAGGTACGCCTGGAACCGCGGACGGGACAGACTCTCGGCGAGCCGCATCAGGTCTGGTCAGGAACGCGGGGGGCGCTCGCGCCGGAAGCGCCGCACCTCTACAAGATCGGCGGTCACTGGTACCTGATGATCGCCGAGGGCGGCACCGAGCGGGGTCACGCCGTCTCGATCGCCCGCGGACCCGCGCCCGACGGGCCGTTCGAGCCGTGCCCGGCCAACCCGATCCTGACCCACCGCGGCACCCACCACCCGGTCCAGAACACCGGCCACGCCGATCTCGTCCAGGCCCCTGACGGGGCCTGGTGGATGGTCTTTCTCGGGGTACGGCCCGGCGGGGGCACCCCCGGCTGGCACGTCCTGGGCCGCGAGACCTTCCTCGCCCCGGTGACCTGGGAGGGCGGCTGGCCGGTCGTCGGCGAGATCGTCTCCGGTACTCCGGCGGGACCATTCATGGACGACTTCGACCTGCCCGGGTTCGACACCTCATGGATCTCGGTGCGCAGCCGCCAAGCCACCACGAAAGAGCGCGCCGGATGGCTCACCCTCCACGCTCGCGGCGCCTCGCTGGACGAGCGGGACGTGACCTTCCTCGGCCGCCGCGCGCAGCACCTGCGGTGGCACGCCCGCACCCTGATCGACCCCTCGCAGGGCCTCGGCGGGCTGGCGGTCCGGCTGGACGAGGACCACCACTACGAGATCGAAGCGGGCGAGGGCCGGGTCCGGGTGATCGCGCGCATCGGCTCGGTGTGGACCGTGGTGGCTGAGCAGCAGGTTCCGGCGGGTCCGATGGTGCTCTCCGTCCAGACCGGCGAGCCGCGGCGGCCGGGTGATCCGTGCTCCGGGCCCGACACGCTGGCGTTCGGTATCGAGGGTTTGCCAGCGCTCGCCACGCTTGACGGCCGCTACCTGTCCACCGAGGTGGCGGGCGGCTTCACCGGCCGGGTGGTCGGCATGTACGCCGCGACCGGCGCCGTGCATTTCGACTGGTTTGACTACGAGGGCAGGCCATGAATGGGCGGCGCCGAACCAGGATCCGAAGCTGCTCACCACCGCATCCACCCCACGGCGCAGCAGACGCAGTGGCGACTCATGGAAGGGAAGAAATGAGGAAACCCCCCCTCTCACGCGCGGCGAGCCTCCTCATCGCGCTGATCACCGTGGTGGGGCTGGTCAGCAGCCCCACCGCGGCCTCGACCGACAAGGGCGTCCGCAGCGCGATGGATGTCGTGGCGGCGATGCAGCCCGGCTGGAACCTGGGCAACACGCTGGACGCGTTCCCCGACGAGACCTCATGGGGCAACCCGCCGGCCACCAAGGCTCTGTTCGAAACCGTCCGTGCCCAGGGCTTCCGTAGCGTCCGCATCCCCGTCACCTGGACCGACCACCAGTCCGCCACCGCGCCGTACACCATTGACGCGAAGTGGATGAACCGGGTCAAGGAGGTCGTCGACCTGGCGCTCGCCTCCGACCTCTACGTCCTGATCAACGTCCACCACGACTCGTGGCAGTGGATCTCCAAGATGCCCACCAACCACGACGAGGTGGTGGCCCGCTTCAACGCCTCGTGGACCCAGATCGCCGGCGCGTTCCGTGACGCGCCGAGCAAGGTGCTCTTCGAGAGCGTCAACGAGCCGCAGTTCGACAACGCCACCGACGAGGCGAAGATGAGCCTCCTCGCCGAGCTCAACCGCTCCTTCCACGGCATCGTCCGCGGCTCGGGCGGCCGCAACGCCGATCGGATCCTGGTCCTGCCCACCGTTCACACCAGCGCGGACCAGAAGTACCTGGACGGACTCTCCAACGAGATCACCGCGCTGAACGACAAGAACCTGGCCGCGACCGTCCACTTCTACGGCTACTGGCCGTTCAGCGTGAACATCGCCGGAGTCACCACCTTCAACGAGGAGACCCAGCAGGACCTGATCGGCTACTTCGACAGGTCGGCCAAGACCTTCGTCGACCGCGGCATCCCGGTGATCGTCGGTGAGTACGGCCTGCTCAGCTTCGACGTGGACTGGAACGCCGTCCAGCAGGGCGAGAAGCTGAAGTTCTTCGAGCTGCTGGGTCACCAGGCGCGGACCAAGAAGCTCACCACGATGTGGTGGGACAACGGCCAGCACCTCAACCGGCAGACCCTGCAGGAGTGGAAGGACCCCGGCCTGTTCGCCCAGATCAAGTCGAGCTTCACCACCCGTTCCGGCACCACTTCCAGTGACTCGATCTTCTTGCCGAAGTCGGGCGCGATCGAGGCCAGGACGCTCACCCTGAACCTGAACGGGACCTCGTTCCGCGGGCTCTGGCACGGCTCCACCAGGCTTTACCCGGGCCGGGACTACACGGTCTCCGGCGACAAGCTCACGCTCACGGCGGCGGCCCTCACCCGGCTGGCAGGCGACCGGTCCCACGGCGTCAACGCGACGATCCAGGCCCGGTTCTCCTCGGGAATCCCGTGGAAGATCTATGTGATCAGCTACGACACACCGGTCTTGTCGAACGCGACCGGCACCACGGAGTCGCTGACCATCCCCACGCAGTTCAACGGTGACCGGGTCGCCACGATGGAGGCCAAGTACGCCGACGGCACCAACGCCGCACCCCACGACTGGACGTCCTACAAGGAGTACGGCAGGACCTACTCTCCCGACTACGCCGGCAACTCCATCCGCCTCCTCAAGGACTTCCTCGGCGTCATGCGCGAGGGCACGCCGCTGACGCTCACCTTCCACTTCTGGAGTGGCGCCAAGGTCACCTACCAGGTGACCAAGTCCGGCGACACGGTCACCGGCACCGCGTCCTGACTCTTGTGATCCGAGGTCACCGCCCCGCGCATGTGCGGGGCGGTGGCTCTTTGCTCAGGACGTCGTCGACAGGATGAAGGAGAAGTCGGCGGCCCTGACGTCGAGCCGGTACCGGGGGAGGACGCCGGGACCGACCGCCCCGGATCCGACGCCGTGGACGACATGGTCGGTGTACAGGTAGATCAGCGGCTCGGGGACCAAATCGGTCTGGTGCCGGGCCGCCGCGAGATGCCGGTCGCTCCAGCGCCGGGCGGCGAGGCTGAACAGCGGCTCACCCTCGATGCGGATTCCCGCGCCCGCCAGGTCGGTGATCTCGGCCCACCGCACGTCGGCGCGAGTGCCGTTGTCCTGCGGGCGGACGTACGGGGTCTGCAGCTCGTCGACCGTGGCGTGGAAGCGGCCGATCCGCGCCGCCTTCCGGGAGTCGGGGTACGCCTCGCCGGGCCCGGCGCCGCACCACCGGACCTGCGACCATTCCTCCGGAAGGTGCCACACGAGGCCGATCCGCGCCAGGGATGGCGCTCTGTGGCGCCGGAGGAGCTCCTCGCGCTCCTCCTCCGGCAGGTCGTGGTCCACCATGTCCTCGGCGAAGTAGAACCTCCTCTCCGGCCAGTAGCCGAGCGGCTCGGCGTGCACCCGCAGCCTCAGGCGCTCCCCGTCGCTGTCCCAGCGGTACGTGCTGAGGTAGCCGCAGGTGGAATTGGCCGCCGAACTGCGGACCACGACGGTCAGGCCCACGTCGCCTGCCTCGACGGAGACGGTCCTGTGCAGCAGCCGATCCAGGCCGCGGGCCTTCCAGTACTCGGCGTCGCCCTGCCCCCATGAGCGGTCGTTGTCCGTGGGCGCGCGCCACAGTGCCAGCCGCGGGCCGTGCAGCGGCCGGTCGCCGAGGCCGACCAGGCTCCCCGTTCGCCGGTCGAAACGCGCGGAGCCGAGGTGGATGTGCTCGGCGGACTGCCTGGCGGCCCGCCGTACCTCGGCGAGAACAGCCGGGGCGGGCGCGGCAGGCGGGAGCTGACCCCAGGCCACGACGTGGCCCTTGGGCGCCCAAGCGGTGGATTCCGCCAGTTCGGCCTGGATGGTCACGCCGTCAGGGACAGGGACCTCGACGCGTTCCCCCGGTCCGACGGGCGGCACCGCGAGCTCACCCTGGGAATGGGTGAAGCGCAGGTGGGACAGGTCCAGGAAGGCGTAGCGGTTGCGGATCGTGACGTGTCCGGGGCGGCCGGGCTCGATGACGACGGGCTCGTTGACCTTCTGGTATTCCAGCATGCCCGGGGACGGTGTGCGGTCGGGGAACATGAGGCCGTCGCAGATGTAGTTCGCGTCGTGCAGCTCCTCACCGAAGTCGCCGCCGTAGGCGAAGAACTCCCGGCCCTGAGCGTCGGTGGTGCGCAGACCCTGATCGATCCACTCCCACACGAACCCGCCCTGGACCCGCGGGAACTCCTCGCACAGCCGCATGTACTCCGCCAGGCCGCCCGGGCCGTTGCCCATCGCGTGCGCGAACTCCGTGTAGATGAACGGCATGCGGTTGCGCCGGTCATCCGCCGGGTCACCCGCCCCCTCGGTGAGCGGACAGAACAGCTCCCCTGGCCGCAGCGCGCCCTGGCCGATGCGGCGCACGACGGCGGGGGTGCGATACATCTCGCCATAGACATCGACGTATCGGGCCAGCCGGTCGGCCTCGTAGTGGACCGGCCGCGACGGGTCGCGCTCGTGGATCCAGTCGGCCATGGCCTTGAGGTTGTCCCCGTCGCCCGCCTCGTTGCCGAGCGACCAGATGATGACGCTGGGGTGGTTCTTGTCGCGTTCGACGGTTCGCTGGATGCGGTCCAGGTAGGCCGCGCGCCACCGCGGATCGTCTGAGGGGTTGCCGGTCCAGGGCTCCGGCCGCGGCTGCTCGAACCCGTGCGTCTCCAGGTCGCACTCCAGCACGACCCACAGGCCCAGCTCGTCACAGATGTCCAGGAAAGCGGGGTGGGGCGGGTAGTGCGAGGTCCGGACGGCGTTGACGTTGTGCTGCTTCATCAGCTCCACGTCGCGGCGCATCAGCTCCTTGCTCACCGCGCGCCCGTGATCGGGGTCGAATTCATGCCGGTTGACACCGCGCAGCACGATCCGCCGGCCGTTCACCGTCAGCACGCCGTCCCCGTTGATCTCGACCGTGCGGAAGCCGAACCGCACGCGTACCCGCTCGCTCGGGGTGGCGATGACGGCCTCGTAGAGGAAGGGATCCTCCGCGCTCCAGGGCCGTACCCGGTCGAAGACGAACGTCTGCGTGGCGGCGGCGGCCTCCACCCCGAGCAGGGGGATGCTGACCTCGGCAGGTCCGTCCGCCGCCACGTCGAATCGCACCCGCCCGCCTCCGTCGGAGTAGTCGGCGTGCACGAAGACGTCCCGGATTCCGCCGACGGGCCGCGCAAGCAGCGCTACGTCCCGGAAGATCCCGGACAGCCGCCAGGTGTCCTGATCCTCCAGATAGGTGCCAGAGGAATACTGGTGGACCCGGACGGCCAGGACGTTGCGGCCCGGGCACAGCGCCTTCGTGGCGTCGAACTCCGTCGGCAGGCGGCTGCCCGTGGTCACCCCCAGCTCCACTCCGTTGAGCCAGACCCGCGCGCACGAGTCCACGCCCTCGAAGCGGAGCACGGCAGGGGTGTCACCCCACTCTTCGGGCAGCTCGAAGACGCGGCGATAGTCGCCGGTCTGGTTCTCGTCCGGGACGAACGGCGGATCTATCGGGATCGGGTAGGGGATGTTCAGGTAGGCGGGCTTGCCGTACCCGTGGAGCTGCCAGTGTGAGGGGACGGCGAGCCGATCCCACTCCTCGTCGTCGAAGTCGGGACATGGGAAGCCGTCCGGCTCGCCGAGGCCGATGGGAGAGAAGCGGAATGCCCAGTCACCGTTCAGGTCGAGCCGCGGGGCGTCAGAAGCGAGGACGGCTCGCGGCGCGAGCTTGCCATAACCTGGGGAGAAGTCTTCAAGGTACACGCGCTTTCCTCTTCCAGTGATAAAGTTTCGCGCGAAACCGTAGTATCGAACGCATGTTGCGGCAAGGCACGGAACCGGCTCTACGCTCGGCCTTTGGCAGGCCGGACGGGCTGAGAAAGTTTCCTCGGAGTTGCTCTATAGTTTCCATGGACACACCATGGCGGCGGAAAGGCGAACGTGACCGACAACCCATCGGGGCCGCCCGCGGTCACCATCGCGTTCATCGCTGAATCCGCGGGCGTCTCGATCCCCACCGTGTCGAAGGTGCTCAACGGCCGCTCGGGCGTCTCGAAGGAGACCCGTACCCGAGTCGAAGGTCTGATCAACAAGTACGGCTACCGCCGCCCTTCCGGCAGCCGGGGCAGCACCGTGGAGATCGTCTTCCGCGAGATGGAAGGCACGTGGGCCGTGGACGTCATCCGCGGGGTCGAACGGGTGGCGCGCCAGAACCGGATCGGCGTCCTGGTGTCGCAGCTGGGCCCCGACTCCTCACCCGCCACCTCCATCGACGAGACGATCGGCCGCCGCCCCGGCTGCGTCCTGTTCGTCTCCGAGATCTCGGCGCCCGAGCAGGCGAAGCTGAAGGCAAAGGACATCCCGTTCGTCGTCATCAACCCGGCCGGCGAACTGCCGGATGACGTCCCCTTCGTGGGCACCACCAACTGGCGGGGCGGCCACTCGGCCACCCGGCACCTGCTCGACCTGGGGCACCGGCGCATCGCGATGATCAATGGGCCGGACTATCCGTTCTGCCAGGCGCGCATGGCCGGATATTTCTCGGCGATGGCCGAAGCCGACGTCGCCGCGGATTCTTCGCTGGTGGTCCGCACCCTCCTCACCCGCGAGCACGGCTACACCGCGGCCCTCGAACTGCTTTCCCGCCCTGACCGGCCGACTGCGATCTTCGCCTCCAACGACATGCAGGCGTTCGGGGTCTATCGCGCCGCTCGGGAGCTGGGCTTGTCGATCCCGGGCGAATTGAGCGTGGTGGGCTTCGACGACATCGTCGTCTCAGACTGGGCCGACCCACCTCTGACGACGGTCCACCAGCCGTTGTTCGAGATGGCGAGCGCCGCCATCGACCTGGCGCTCACCCTCGGCCGCGGTGAACCGGTTCGCCAGGCCGGGGTGGAGATCGCCACCGTTCTCACCGTCCGCAAGAGTACGGCACCACCGAGAATCTGAACTCGTAACGCGACCCCGCCTGTCGCCCGCCCATGACAGCGGGGGCGCAGAGGTGCGTGCCCACGGAGTCGGTTCAGAAGTCTTGCGGGGTTCCCGAGACATCGTCCACCATGCCGCGTCCCGCCACCAGGTTGTCCCCGTTGCCGTAATCCATGATCCATGACCACGATCGGTCGAGGTCGTCCCTCGTCTGGATCACGAAGGCATACTGACTACCTTCCGCGCTCATCCTCTGAGTCTGATTGACCATCTCGAGATCCGCCATGAGAACTGCTGCTTGCTCGGATGGACGAGAGTAGCTCTCCCCTGACGCGAGGCGAAACCCCAGGTCAGAGGATGCACCGTAACCCACGCGGCCTGTTTGCGGCGTATTCCGGCCGCACCCCTTGAGGGCGTTCGGGGTCCTCGCCGGAGTGTCGGGATTAGACGGTTTCCCGACAGGCATCGAACCAGCACCGGCGACCCCTCGGAGAATCGGGCACCAAGGGACGAATCAGGGCGTCGCGCGGTCGATTCGGCTCCCGAATTGACGACAGGATTTTCCGACAGGAAAATCGGGGCTCCGTCCCTTCCCGAGGAGAGCCCGGTGCAGATCGTCTATTCCCGCGTCTCCACCGCGACCCAGTCCCTGCTGCGGCAGCGCCACATCCTCACCGAGGTCGGCCTTCTTGTGCGCACCGAAGGCGTCGCCGAGGGATTCCGGCCTGCCGACGGCGTCCTGCTCTTCGAGGACCCCGCCACCACCTCCAAGATCCCCGCCCTCGACCGGCCCGCGTTCGGCAAGATCGCCGCCAAGGCGCACCCCGGCGACACCCTGACGGTCTCGGAGCTGTTCCGGCTCTGCCGCGACCTTCTCGACATCCACGCCGTCCGCAACTGGTGCCAGGCCCGCGGCGTCGCCCTGCGAGTCCTGTCCGGGCCGCTGTCGAACTTCCACGATCTGGCCGCAGGCGACGCCACCACCGCCGTCATCATCAACGTGATCACCGCAGTCGGCCAGTTCCAACGTGACATCCAGAACGAGCTCACCGTCGAGGGGATCGCCGCCGCCGAGGCCGAAGGTCGCTATCGCGGCCGCCCGCCCGCGCTCACCGGCACCCGGCTTGAAGAGGTGCGATCGACGTTCACCGAGCACGGCACCTCGATCGCGGCTCTCGCACGTGCGCATGGAGTGAGCCGGGCCGCCATCCGAACCGCGCTGATCGGGCTACTGCCCGGCCAGTCGGGCCCGCCCGCGCTCATCCCGACCGAGGGCCCTGCCGAGGCATCCCGCTAAGTTACTTGCGGGTACCGCCAACGGCTGTCCGCAGGTTCCTCAACCCCGGTGTTCACCACGAGCCGCCGCCGGGAGCCGGCATGGTGATGGTCACCGTAAGCGGCTCACCGGGGGGCTGGCTGCTGCGGCCGTAGGCGGCCTGGGTGACCATCCATCGGCCGATGCACCCCTGGCAGAACCGGCGAGGTGGGCGGCCCGGCGTCCAGGGCGGTGGTTCCAGCGCCTCCTCCACGATCTCGAAGTCGGCGTCCATCTCCCGGCACAAGATGCAGTCGTTACGGGCGTGGGGGTAGGGCAGCACGGGCCCGGCGAAGGGCTCGATGACCCGAAAGCGTAGAGAAAAGGGTGCTGACGTACTTGCTGAACACCCAGATTTCTCAACACGTTTTTCAACAGTCGCGAAGGCGGGAAGGGACGGTCCGGAGCCCGTCGGGCTGTGGTGTCGAGAATCGATCGTTTGCTGGACGTGATCAGCAAGCTGAACCCCGTGCCGTTCGGGAGCGGCCGATTCCTTTTTGTGGTGGCCGGGGTCTACATGAGAGATCGGCCCGCGCGCGGGCCGATCTCTCATGTACGCCGAGAAAGAAAGCTGATCGCCAATGAGCATTCCCGCGACCATGCGCGCGCTGCAGCAGACTTCCCTCAACGGCCCACAGGACATGCGCCTGATCATTGACGCGCCGGTGCCGAGCCCCGGCCAGGGCGAGGTCCTGATCCGCGTCACCGCCGCCGGGGTCAACTTCGCCGACATCTCGAAGGCCCACGGCACGTTCCTGGACGGCCCGCGGCCACCGTACCTGGCAGGTTTCGAGGCCGCCGGTGAGGTCGTCGCGGTGGGCGAGGCGGTGACCGACCCCCAACCGGGGGTCCGCGTCGTCGGCGTCGGAGACGGCGCTTTCGCCGAGTACATGGTCCTGCCCGCGGCTGCGGCGGTGCCTGTGCCTTCGGGCTGGACGGAGCAGCAGGCGCTGGGTCTCGTCGTGAACTGGCCCACCGCGCTGGCCGCGCTCAAGCCTCTCGGCGGCATCGCTGCCGGGCACGTTGTGCTGATCCACGCCGCGGCGGGCGGAACTGGCCAGGCCGCGGTGAGAATAGCCAAGCACTACGGTGCGACGGCCATCGCCACCGCCTCGCCGGGCAAGCACGAGACAGTGCGGGCACTGGGAGCCGACCACGTCCTGGACTCTCTCGGCGGCGACCTCGCCGCCGAGGTGCTGCGGCTGACCGGCGGTTCCGGCGCCGACATTGTGCTGGAGTCGGCTGGCGGCGCCACCTTCGACGCCAGCCTGGCCGCGGCCAAGCGGGTCACCGGCCGTGTCGTCGTCTACGGCGTGGCAGGCGGCGAAGCCCCGATCACCAACTGGGACCTGGTGTACAAGCACCAGGTCCACATCATCGGCCTCAATATCGGCGTGCTGATCCAGGCTGCACCGCAGATCTTCGGCGAGCTCATGGGTGAGCTGTCCGCGCTGATCGCGGCTGGCGTGCTCGCCCCAAGCCTGCCCACCGTGTACGAACTGGCCGACGGCCCGAAAGCGCTAACGGAACTGGAAGCCAGGGCCACCGTCGGCAAACTGGCCCTGCTGCCCTGAGAAAGCCCCCTTGTACCGAGCCGGTGACGCCGCACACCGGAGGTGCCCATGACAGGAGTTGAAACAGATGACCGCAACCGTGGACCTGGCCGCTAAGCAGATGGCGCGATTCGTCGTGATGTACGACACCCCCTCCGACGTCGACGCGTTCGAACGTCACTACAACGATGTCCACATCCCGTTGGCGAAACAGTATCCGGGCCTGCGTCGTTACACGCGCAGTCATGAGCCGGCAGCCGTGATCGGCGAGCCGTGCTATATGTTCGTGATGCTGGACTGGGACGACATGGCTGCGCTGGAAGCGGCGCTCGGGTCCGAGATCGGCCAGCGCACCGCCGAGGATGCCGCAGCGAACCTGGCCCGCTACGCGACCTTCCGCGGCATGATCCTGCAACTCGACGAGGTCTGATCGCGGACGCCACCTCTGCGAGAGGGTGCCCGCGTCGGCGATGGTGGCTGAGGCGGGCCTGGCGTTGTCGGCGGCGTCGGCACGTGGAACACGCCCAGGCGTGTTGCAGTACTAGGCTCTCGGCGTGACATCGCATCTGCGGGCGGCACCAAATCAAGACCGGTTCACCGCCGAGACTGAGCGGTTCCGCCGGGAGCTGTTGGCGCACTGCTACCGCATGGTCGGCTCGGCGCACGACGCCGAGGACTTGGTTCAGGAGACGTATCTGCGGGCGTGGCGGTCCTACTCCGGATTCGAGGGCCGGGCGTCGATTCGGTCCTGGCTCTACAAGATCGCCACCAACGTCTGCCTGACGGCGTTGAAGCCGCGCCCGATCCGGGTGCTGCCCTCGGGTCTGGCAGGCCCGTACGACGGACCCGATCGCCCGCCGAGTCCCGTCGCGCCGGGCGAGGTCTCGTGGCTGGAACCGCTGCCGGACGCATGGATCGCCCCGCCCGCCGACGATCCGGCCGCGGTGGTGGTCGAACGCGAGTCGCTGCGGCTGGCGCTCATCGCCAGCCTCCAGCACCTGCCCGCCCGCCAACGTGCGATCCTCATCCTGCGCGAGGTGCTGGCATTCTCGGCGGCCGAGACCGCAGAGATCCTCGACACCACCACAGCGGCGGTCAAGAGCGGTCTGCAGCGCGCCCGCGCCCGGCTCGACGAACTGGAGCCCGAGCCCGCGGAACTGCTCGAGCCGACCGACCAACGGGCACGCGCGCTGCTCGACGGCTACATCGCGGCCTTCGAGCGCTCCGACGTCGGCCTGCTGGAACAGGTGCTGCGCACGGACGCCACGCTGGAGGCGACGCCATTCCGCGACTGGCAGTCGGGCCGGGCGATGTGCATCCACATGCTCGACGCGTACGTGCTGGGCACACCGGGCGACTGGCGGATGATCGCGACCACCGCCAACGGCCAACCCGCCGCCGTCGTGTACCACCGGGACTCGGACGGCGCGCTCCGAGCCGACGGCGCCGTGGTGCTGGCCCCCACCGCCACCGGCGTCTCACGCGTGATCAAGTTCCACGATCCCGCGCTGGTCACGACGTTCGGCTTCCCGGACGTGCTCGCGCACTGACCCGCCAACGGGTACAGCCGGAGCCGACCGCGTACAGGCCGTCCGCCGCCGTTTCGGCCATCAGCGCCGTCAGCGTGCCGGGGACGCCGTGCAGGGCGGTGACCTCGTGGTGGGTCTCGCGGGGCAGGTGATTGCCGCCGCCGATCTGGTGGTCGAGGACTTCCAGGTCGATCGTCCCGTCGGCCGAACGATGGTACCTGTGTTCCTCGTCACCGTTCGCCAGGGGGAAGGCGGTGAACGACCAGGGGTGGGAATGAGGGAGCGGCCGGCCTCGGTTGCGCACGTCGTTCTCGAACCACAAATAAAACACGAGCCCCGCGGGCTCCTTAACGCTACTGGCCGTTCGGTCTACCCCCGCCGCCCAGCAAGGCGAGATCGCCGATGCTCAGGCGGGCGTTCAGGTCGAGGCGTACCTCGCCGTAGGGGCGAACGTGTAGCCAGAACAGCGGGGTCAGGCCGCGCCGGTCGACCGGCGTGAGCAGGACGGCCCACTCGGGTTCGGCCAGGACGTCTTGAAGCATCAGGACAATCACGTAGACGAGCGAGGCCTGCAAGATGCGAAGGCACAGCGCGGTCATCTCCACCTCATCGCGCCGGTTGGTCGAGATCTCGCCACCGCGGCCGTAGCACAGCACCGCGTTGGCGCGATTCCACGCCTCGACCACGTTCAGCCCTTCCTCGATCTCCCGTTGCAGGTCGCGATCGCGTAAGTAGCGGGCGATTATGTGGAATCTGTTTTGTCAAGCCGCGTCGATCAGTCTGGTCAGTAGGGTGCCGGATCTCCGAGCAGGACGACCTTGCTGACAACGGGATCGAAGCCGAGGACCGGGTGTTCTTGGCTTCCGCCTTCCGGGGTCATCAGCACCGGCTTGCCGAGTTCGCTCCCGATCGTCCGGAGGAAGTCGCAGAGTGTGTCGACCCCTTCTTGACCTTGCAGTTCACGAAGGTCGACATCGAAGTCGATCGCGAGCACGCCCGGAGCAGGCCAGACTCGCAGCGACAAGGACGAGGACGCCGCCCGGCTGTCCCCGCTCGGCCACGCCCACCTCAACGTCCTGGGCCGCTACTCCATCTCCTTCTCCGCGCCGGCCGAAGGCTGTAAGTTCCGCAGGTGAATGGCCGGAACTTCCCGACGCTTTATGGCCAAGCCCGGCAGCCGCGGAGCGGGGCGGGCTGGTGAGCTCATGTTCCCCACTACACGCCCGCTTGAGCTGGGTATGCACAGTTCTTGCGTTATGTGCGCCTATCGGGAGGCCCCTGGCGTGCCGGCGAGTGGCCGCAGAAAGCGGTGACTGCTGACGCTTCCGTATTGACCAGCGCCTGGACCTGCGACGACAAGGGTTCGAACGCGTCCATCTGGACAACACGGCCGGCATCTTGACGGGCCCACGTTCCGATCGCCAGGCCATCGGCGACAACCGTGGGACGGATGACGCCGCCGCCCGGCCAGACCCGGCCTTGGTGAGCGGCGGGAACGGATAATTCTCGGCTGCGGGAGCCGATGAGGTAGTTGTCGTAGGCAGGGAGCATCCGCACATCAAGGATGCCGGGGCTGTCCCGCAGTTCCTCCAGCTCGGTCGGCACGCTCAGCGCGCCGTACTTGGTAATCGAGCCGGTTTGCGCCAGCGTCTTCCAGGCCCTGCGGGCCAGGGTGACCGGCAGACCCGACCAAGTGGCGAAGTCGTCCATCCCTACGGGCGCATGGGCGCGAACGTAGCGGCGGGCGAGCTCGGCGATGGCCGCGTCCTCCTGCCACGGTGAGTCCCCAGCGCCAGCCGGCAGCCAGTCGTCGAGCAGGACATACGTGGCCTTATCGCCGCGGCGAGGACCGTGGCAGAGGACTCCGGTGAGTGCCGCGTGGCGGATCAGATGGAAGGGCACCTGCCCGTCCGGCTGAACTCCGGCAGTGGCCAGGTGCTCCGTCAGTTCGGGCCGGGTGAGCGGTCCGTGGGTGGCGAGGGCACGCCGGATGAGACGGTCGCATCGCTGGCGCAGGTCGTCGTCCAGGCTGAGTTGGTGGTAGCGGCGGACGGTTGCGGCGAGGATACGGGGAGCGAGCAGCCGCAGCACCCAGCGGGCATCCGAGCTGGGGATGGTGTGCAGGGTGCCCCGCATGAACCAGCCGCGCACGATGCTTCGCTCGTCCTCGTATGCCGCGCGGATGCCGGAGCCCGTGATGTCCCGCCCTCGCACTCGGATGCCCAGGTCGGCGGCTACGGCGTCCTGGGACTGGATCGCGAAGACTCGGCCGACGACCGCCGCGGCGGAGGCTTCCCGCACTCCGTCGGCCAGAGCCTGCGCGCGGGCCCGCAGCCCGCGGACGATCTCGTGGTCAAGCATGGGCTTGGCGATCAATCTCGGTCAGGAGACGGCCGTGTGCAGGATGTTGGCGAGATCGGCGGGCGCCGACAGCATCGGCCAGTGTCCGGTGGACAGGTCGAAGCGCCGCCACGGCGCGTGGTTGAGAAAGGCCAGCATCGCCACCCCGCCGTCCAGCAGGCCCTGGAAGTCGCGGCAGGCGACCAGGACACGGTCCACACCGGGGCCGGGCTCGACCGGACCGGCCAGTCGCTGGGTGTAGGTGCCGAAGGGTTGAGGGGTGGCACGTGCGCTCAGCACGCTCCGCTGATCCTCGTCGAGGCCGTCGAGGCTGTTGGACAGGCCCAGGATCTCAAACGGAGGCATCGGGAGCCGACAGCCGTCGCCATGGGCCGCGACCTGCTGGCTCAACTGGTCCGCTGCCTCCGGTGGCATGAGGTCGAGCATGCGCATGCCCGCAGCGAACGGGGCGCTGTCCACATAGACCACGCGCTCCAGACGGTCGCCGAGTCGCCCGGCTGCCCCGGTGACGGGGGCGGCCGCGTAGCTGTGGGCGACCAGGGTGACGTCGTGCAGATCGTTCTTCTCGACGAAGTCGGTGATGTCCACGATGTGTGTGTCCAGGTTCGTCTGGGGCCCGCCCTCCTCCGCGCGCTCGGCCAGGCCGGTCAATGTCAGCGTCAGCGTCGTGTGGCCGTGCTCCTGCAGCGCGTCGACGGCGTGTTGCCAGGCCCATGAGCCGAGCCAGGCGCCGGGAACGAGTACGAAGGTGGTCATGTGATCTCCCTGAAATCGAGGTGCTGCGGGGAGCGTAGAGTGCATACAGGACAGAATCAGCCCTGAAATGTCGAGTGATCCGTGTCACATCCCCTGACCCGTGTGCTGACCCTGCTGGAACTGCTCCAGTCGAACGCCGGACTCGCCGGGAGTGAGCTGGCCGTCCGGCTGGACACCGATGTGCGTACGGTCCGTCGGTACGTCGCCCACCTGCGCGACCTGGGCATCCCTGTGCAGGCCGAGCGCGGTCGCCATGGCGGCTACCGGCTGGCCCGTGGCTACCGGATGCCGCCCCTGGTGCTCACCAATGACGAGGCCCTCGCCGTCGTTCTTGGACTCCTTGCGGCCGAACGGCTCGGGATGGGTACGAGGGTGCTGGCCGGCGCGGGCGCCCGGGCCAAGATCGAGAGAGTACTTCCGCAGGCTCTGCGAGAACCGCTCGCCGCCATGCAGGAGACTCTGCACTTCACCGCTAATGCTGTGAGCGCGCAGGCACCCGGAAGCGGTGTCCTGCTGGCCCTGGCCCAGGCCTCGCGTGCCAAGACGACCGTCGGCATCGCCTACCTGTCCTGGCGGCAGGACCAGACCGAGCGCGACATCGACCCCTATGGCGTGGTCTTCCACACCGGCCGTTGGTATCTCGTCGGCCACGACCACCTCCGCGACGACCTGCGGACCTTCCGTATCGACCGGATCGCCTCCATCACCCCCCGGCCACGGACCTTCGCCACCCCTGATGGCTTCGACCCGGTCGCCCACCTCACTTCGACCCTCGCTCAGGGGCTATACCGCTGGCAGGTCGAAGTGACGATCCACGGCCCTCTTGACGAGATCGCCCGAAGGCTTCCGCACACGGCTGTCACGCTCACCGCCCAACCCATCGGCGTGCTGATGCAAGCACGGGCGGAACGCCTTGACGGCATGGCACACCTGCTCGCCTCACTCCAGTGGCCCTTCACTATCCACAGCCCTGACGAGCTCCGCCAAGCCCTCAAGGACCTGGCGGATCAACTCGCTGCCGCCGCCGAACGACAGCCGGGAACCCTGCCGCGGTAAATACCGGATTTACTGCGGCAGCCGCCCGAGCCGTGTCATCCTGAGCTGGATCACCCGTACCGGTGATCATGGTCGAGGTGTACGCATTTACTGCGGCAAACAGAAAGCTGATCGTCATGGACGACCCGACGCCGAGACAGTACGTCGATGCCTGCGTCACCTCCGGCCGCGACCGCGCGGCCGCCGGGCTGAAGGCGATGGCCACCGGCGACCTCGGCAAAACGCTGATCGCCGCGATCGGCCTTCGGCTGGGCGGCGAGGATGCCGGGCACGAACTGCGCCGACTCGCCGACGAGCAGGTCCCGGCCGCGGCCGTCATGACGAGGGTCCAGGCCCGGCAGCTCGCCCGGCATGTCAAGGCGGCATTGTTGCATCTGCGCGCTGCCGAGGACATCGCCCGCCGGGCGGGCGTCGACCTGCTGGCCGACCCATGGGAGAACGAGCCCGCCCGGGTTCTGCTCGGCGCCTCCGAGGCAGTCGACGCGGCCGACACCTGGGCTATCCGCAACGCTGCCGCCAACGGCTGCGGCGAGGAGACTTGGCGCGTGCAGCGCTGGTGCAGCCAACCCGACGGCGCCCTCCCGCAGGTGTGACCATGAGCCAGACCAGCCCGACGCCCGGCGCCGTCATCCCGTTGCACGCCGATCGCCCGGCCACCTACGCCGACGCCGTCGATGCCTATCTCCGCTCGGCCGGGATCGCCGCCTCCTCCAAGCGGATTTACCGCATCTCGCTACTCACCTGGGCGTGGCTGGCCGCCGGACAGCAGCCGCCTCTTGGCCGCGCCCGGCGCGGTGCCGTCCCGCCCGTCGTGGCGTTCGCCGCGCTTGGCGAGACGGACGGCACGACGCCGGCCGCTGACGTGCTCGCCGAGGCCTTCGCACAGCGGGCCCGGCTGGTCGACGCCGACACCGTCAACCGCGAGCTGTCGGTCATGAAGGCCGCCGTCGCCTGGTGGCGTGATCGCGGCTGGCTGGCCGGCAACCCGATCATCGGCATCGAGCGGCGGCCTGCGCCGCCGGACCGGACCCGGGCACTGTCGCGCGACCAGATCACCGACCTGTTCGACCTCAAAGCTCCGTTACGCGAACGGACGCTCTGGAAGGCCCTGTATGAGACCTGCGCGCGGGCCGAGGAAATCCTCTGCCTCGACATCGAGGACCTACTCCTGGCCGACAAGCGCGGCCGCGTCACCTCCAAGGGCGGCACCATCGAATGGGTGCACTGGCAGTCCGGCACCGCCCAGTTGTTGCCCCGGCTGCTGAAGGGGCGCGCCCGCGGCCCCGTCTTCCTCACCGACCGCCGCGCGCCCGCACGCACCCCAAGCGACGATGTCTGCCCGGTGACCGGGCGGGTCCGGCTGTCGTACCGGCGCGCCGCCGAGCTGTTCGAAACGCTCACCCGACCGCTGGCCAACCCTGGCATCACTGACCCGGTCGAGCTCGAGGCATGCGGCGGGTGGACGCTGCACCAGCTGCGCCACTCGGCGCTGACCCACGAGGCCGAGGACGGCACCAACACTCCCACCCTGCTGGCCCGATCCCGGCACGCCTCGGTCCGCTCCCTGGAGCGCTATGCCAAGCCCGGCGTCGACGCCGTTGCCGCCCACGTTGCCGCGCGCGACCCTCTCCGGCGGGGCAACCGCAGGCGGGCGTGAATCATGCGGAAACGGGGCGGTCCGTCTGCCCGGCAAACCACCGTTCACGCACGTGCCCAGGAGGCCCTGAATGGACGTCCCAATAGCCACAACGTTTACAACGCCGCAGCTCTCATCTGTTGGGGAGCCAAGGCCCTACTTGCTGGTGCGATGGAACGAAAACGTACGCCAGTCCTTTCCCGGAAGATGATCACGCACACCATCGCCGAGCTGGGCGAACCGGCTTAGCGTACGTTTCCGTTCCTCGACACTCTGAGGGCCGCATCGGTGACGGCGCGACAGGGCGTGGACGCGGCGGGGGTGCTGTCGTCGGCGGGTGGGGAGCCGCCGGTGATCGAGGGGTTGCTGGAGCAGGTGCAGATCGACCACACGGTGGTTGATCTGGAGCTGGTGGACGAGCGGCACCGGCGGCCGATCGGCCGGCCGTATGTCACGGTGGCGATCGATGTGGCGTCGCGGTGTGTGTGCGGGCTGGTGGTGACGTTGGAGGCGCCGTCGGCGTTGTCGGTGGGGCCGTGTTTGGCGCACATGGCGACGGACAAGCGGCCGTGGTTGGAGCGGCTCGGTGCGCGCATGGCGTGGCCGATGTCGGGCAAGCCGCGCGAGATCTTCGTGGATAACGCCCAGGAGTTCAAGAGCGAGGCGCTGCAGCGGGGGTGTGAACAGCATGGGATCAAGCAGAGCTGGCGGCCGCTGGGGCAGCCGCAGTTCGGCGGGATCGTGGAGCGGCTGATCGGCACGATGATGGAGATGGTGCACGAGCTGCCGGGCACCACGTTCTCCAGCCCCGCCGAGCGTGGCCGGCACGACAGCCAGGCGGCCGCGGTCCTGACCTTGGCTGAGCTGAACAAGTGGCTGGCGCTGGCGGTGGGGGTCTACCACGGCCAGGTGCACGGCACGCTGAAGCAGACGCCGGCTGGCAGGTGGGAGCAGGGCGTCGCCGAGGCAGGCCGTCCCGCGACGGTGGCCAATGAGACGGCGTTCCTGGTCGACTTCCTGCCGGTGGAGCGGCGGACGCTGACCCGCGCGGGTTTCACCCTCGATCATGTCCAGTACTTCTGTGACGGGCTCAAGCCGTGGATCGCTCACCGTGGTGAGTGGGGGAAGTTCGTGCTGCGGCGCGACCCGCGCGACATCTCCCGGATCTGGGCGCTGGATCCCGACGGCACCTCCTACCTGGAGGTGCCGTACCGGACGATGTCGCGGCCGCCGATCAGCCTGTGGGAGCAGCGCGCGGCCGTGGCCCGCATCCGGGAGCTGGGCCGCGAGCAGGTCGATGAGAACTCGCTGTTCGCGATGGTGGAGCAGATGCGGCAGATCACCGAGGACGCCGCGGTCAAGACTCGCAAGGCCCGCCGCTCTTTGGAGCGCAGGTCCGCCACGCCGTAGCCCCGGCGGGCCGCGGTCGTGCCGCCACCCCCGATCGTGGGCGGGGATATGGCCGCGGGGCCGGTGGCCAAGCCGTTTGAGGTGATCGAGCAGTGGTGACCGTTGAGGTGGGTGTGCCGGAGGAGCTGTCGCATCTGACCGAGGCCGCGCGACGGGCGGCGCGGCTGCCGACGTCTGAACGGCTGCGGTATGTGCGGGCGGATCGGTGGATCGGCTATACCCGCGCCGAGCAGGCGCTCGCCAAGCTGGAGAACCTGCTGACCTGGCCGGATCGGCAGCGGATGCCGAATCTGCTGCTGATCGGTCCGACGAACAACGGCAAGTCGATGATCGTCGAGAAGTTCCGGCGATCCCATCTGCCGCTGTCGCACCCCGAGCGGGAGGAGATCCCGGTCCTGGTGGTGTGACGTGCCACAGTTAGCGTCGCTATTCCTGCCACGCTTTCGTCGTGTTGGGGTGTCCAGGTCTGGCGGTCATAGGTCTTCGACGTAGTCGGCGGCGATGTCGTCGGGTGGGTTGGTGTAGAGGCGCAGGTAGCGGTCGTTGGCGTGGCCGAGGCGGCGTTCGAGTTCGGCGCGGTTGTGGCCGGAGGCCTGCGACAGACCGTAGGCGAAGGTGTGCCGGGCGTCGTGCGGGCGCAGGGTGCCGAGCTTGCGGTCGGGGTCGGGCATCTGGGCGTCGTGCAGGCGGCCGATCTCGCCGACGATGGTGTTGATGGAGCGGGCCGAGAGGCGGCCGACAGCAGCAGCGCGACCGGGCCGGTGCTGGCGGCGGCGTCGCCGGGCCGCTCCTGGTCGAGGCAGTCGGCCAGCGCCTGGCGGGCGTCGCGGCCCAGGAACACGGTGCGGCTGGTGCGGCCCTTGCCGCGCACGCCGGTCAGGCGGGCCTTCTTAACCTGGCGTAGCCGCTCGGGGTCGGCCGGCTCCAGTTGGTCCAGGTTCAGGCCGACCAACTCCGCGCGGCGCAGTCCGGTGCCGAACAGCAGGTAGATGATGGCCCGGTCGCGCAGCGGGCGGGCGTGGGCATGGGTGCGCGGGCGGGCGCCGCGGTGACGGCGGCCCTTGAGCTTGTGGAAGGTCTCGATCCGGTCCACGACGTTCTTGACGGTGCGAACCTGGGCGGCGGCCAGCGCTCGCGGCTGCGGGGCGGGCAGTGGTAGCGGGGCGACTTTCTTAGTCGGGTCGCCGTGGCGCAGCAGCCCTTCGGGGGCGTGCGCGGTGATCCAGGTGAACAGCGCTGACAGGTGCGCGAGGTGGTTGTTGACGGTCGCCGGCGCCATCGGCGCGGGCGTGTTGTCGCGGCCGCGGTTGCCGGCGGCGGCCAGATGGTCGCGCCAGGCGATGATCTCGCGCGAGGTGACGGCCGAGAGCCGGTCATGTCCCAGGCCGCCCGTGATCCAGGCGCCGAAGCGCTTCAGATGCCGGGAGATCTTGGCGGTGACCTCAACTGAGCGGACTCCGCGCACGGCGAGATCGAGGTAGCGCTCCGTCCAGACTGGGAGACTGTCGTCGGCCGGATCGAGGCGTTCGGGAAGCCTGACCACCTTTCGTGAAGTGATTTCGGCGTGATCCTGCCCGGTCGGCAGGGACGCCGAGCTGTGGGTGGAGGACAGCACGCAGCCACATTACTTCACGGAAGGGCCATTTCCTGAAGTGAACCGACCTCCCGGCAGGGGGCGCCGACGGGACCATCCGAGGTACGGCCCCTATTCGCTGCGGCGGGATAGCCGCGCAATTTTCTCCGCCCTGGAACGAAATGATGGCCCGACTCTCTACATAGGCACAGATGTCCGCAAATCAAAGCTATGAAGGAGGCGGCCATGGGGATGCCGAGGAGACCGGACGCGGGACCAGCCCGTGGGTAGTGAGCTGGCCAGGTTCGAGTCCATGTACCAGGAGACGTATGGCCAGATCACGGCATACGCGGCCCGCCGCTGCCACTCGCCGCAGGATGCGGCGGACGTCGTGGCGGAAACCTTTGCCATCGCCTGGCGGCGGATGGGCGAAGTGCCGGATGGAGAGCAGGCCACCCTGTGGCTGTATGGCGTGGCACGCAAGGTGCTGGCCAACCACTATCGGGTCGAGGCGCGCCGCCAGGCCCTCAGCGTGGAGCTCGACGCCGAAATGGCCGACCTCTACCAGGCCGCGCCCGACAGCGGGGTCGAGCTGACGGCGATCGCGCAGATCTTCCGGGCCCTACCGGACACCGATCGGGAGCTGTTGTCCCTGGTCGCCTGGGAGGGACTGGACCGACAGCAGATCGCCACCGTGCTCGGTATGTCGCGCAACGCCGTACGCATCAGACTCCACCGCGCCCGCAGGCGCTTCGCCCGCGCGCTCGCCGAGGCGGACGTGCACTTCACATCGGAAGGCCGGTTGGTCCCCGCGGAGGGACATCTGTGATGAAGAACATCGACAACATCGACGAGATCACGCGTGCGCTGGCCCGAGTGGAACCGGGCAAGCCGGGAGGGCGCGCCTCTGATGTGGGGGCGCGGAAGCTGCTCGCCTCAATCGCCGCCGAGCAGCGCGACCCGTCCAGCGTCCGCCCCCGTCGGCGCCCTGCCCGGCGGCTGGCCTTGGGGCTGGCGGGCGCGGGGCTGCTCGCCGTGGGCATCGTGGTGGGGCCGAGCCTGCTGAAGGAGAGCGGCACCCCCTCCTACGCGGTCACCGAGGAACCCGACGGTGTCGTGTACGTCCAGATCCGGGATTTCCGCGACAAGGCGGGGCTGGCGAAGCGGTTGAAGGAACTCAACGTCCCGGCCACCGTCGACTACGCACCCCCGGGCAAGTGGTGCCAGGAACCGCGCGGAACCTTGGTGCAGGACATTCCCCGCGGCCTGTACTCCGTGCCGGAAAACATCCCCGGGGAGGAACACAGCCAGGGCTGGCAGATGCGGATCGACACCAAGCTCTTCAAGCCCGGCCAGACGTTCGTCTGGACGATCAGCGACCACAGCACCAGCACGATCCTTATGAGCGGCCCGGTCGCCCCTTGCGTTCTCGTGCCCGACACGTCACACGAGCCGAAGGCGGGGGTCAAGTCCGACTACCGGCTGGCAACCACGAAGGGCCGCTCACTCGCCGGCTTCCGGGTGGATGAGAAGACCGTCGGCGAGGTCCTGCCCGAGCTCAAGAGGCGCGGTTTGAAGGTCGAGTACCTGATCATGGCGGTCGCGCCGGACAACCCGGGCGGCTTCGGCGAGCTTCGCACGCAAACCAAACCCGTCGGCGACAACTGGATCGTCTGGGAGGCGCAGGAGTCCATCCGCAACCCGGAACTGATCCGCCTGCTCGTCACCGACAAGCGCTTCGACAGGAACCCTGTCTACGCTGGTCCACGCGACAACGTCATCAAGGAATAAGTCCTGCCCCGGTAGCCATGACACATGGGCCGGCTGACACACAGGGCTACAGCCGGCTCCCCGCCCTCGACCAGGCTCGGCATGAAATCGCGCCGGAACTCGAGGCCGTGAGCAAGCGCCACGACATCACCGCGGCACCCGACGGATGCGGATGTGGCGGCGGGGCAGAACGTCCCCGTCGACCACAGCTGCGACAACCGGAGTCGGGTTCAAGCTGGGGGGACCGCTGAACACCTCGACGTGTGCCTGGTAGCGCGACCAGGACTGGGCTGATCAGCAACCCGTTGCAGCGGCGGACTGAGCGGGTCCCGCTATGTGAAGGTAGTCGCAACCGTGGCGCCCGCGAGTGTGGTGGGCGGTCATCGTGGGGACGGACGATAACGGGGTGAGCACCGCGAGCGAACAACACGCACAGGCCAGACCGGGCAGCGGGAGCTCCGGCCGCGTGTCCGGCGGCTTGGCCGGGCGCGCCCTGGCCAAGAGCCGGTACGAGATGCTTGCGCCGCACCTGCACGAGGAAGTGCCGCTGGCGCAGCTGGCCGCTGCCCAGGGCGAGGGCGGCGTCTCCTATCGAACGCTGCAGCGGTGGCTGGCCGACTACCGGCAAGGTGGTCTGGACGCCCTGTCGCGGCCGGGCCGCCGCGACAAGGGGCTGCGTCGGTTCCCCGACGAGCTCGTGGCGTTCATCGAAGGGCTGGCCCTGCGCAAGCCTCGCCCCAGCGCGGCCACCATTCACCGGCAGGCCGAAAGCATCGCCAAGGCGCACGGCTGGCCGTCGCCCGCCTACCGAACCGTGGCCCGTATCGTCGCCGACCTGGACCCCGCGCTGGTCACTCTCGGTCTTGAGGGCACCAAGAAGTACCGGGAGACCTACGACCTGGTGTACCGGCGCGAAGCCAAGGCTCCGAACGAGATCTGGCAGGCCGACCACACCGAGCTGGACATCTGGGTGCTCGACGACAAAGGCCGACCGGCCCGGCCGTGGCTGACCGCCATCGAGGACGACCACTCCCGCGCGATCGACGGATACGCCGTCAACCTGGAAGCACCCTCAGCGTTGACCACCGCGCTGGCCTTCCGGCACGCGATCTGGCGCAAAGTCGAACCGGACTGGCACGTCAGCCCGGCACTGCTTGAGCAGCTCCTCGCGAACCCGGTCCGACTGCCGCTCGGCGTGCGCGACGTTGACCGCCAGCCAGTCGATCAGCTTGTCAGCGTCGGCGACCGAGCACTCCCGAAAACCGAGATGATCGCGGATCTCGCGGCGGTGTCGCTCGATCGTCCGGCCCGACCACTCATACAGGCCCACGCTGCCGGGCGACGTCTTGGTCTGGCGCGCGACGTAGTCGACCACCTCGTCAGGGAAGTCGCTCCGGCCACGAGGGAAACGCCCGTGCTGGGTGGTGTAGTACTTCAGCAGCAACGCGAACGGCAGCCGGGTGTTCTCGTGCTTGGCGTTGACCAGGTCAGCCTCGTCGCTGAGCACCGTCCAGTGGTCGACCAGTTCATCCATGTCTAACGGCGGACGCTCCATATTTATGGATCCGCCCAGCGGCAGGGCATTACAGCAGGTCAGTTAAGGGGCCGCCCGCATTTGGCGGTTGGTGACACGTCCGTTAACGGCACCCCTATTCGGTCCGCCTCACGGCTCCGCTTGCGCTCCACCGGGCCGCGCTGGAGCAGAGCGCCGCCCTTGCTGACAGCGCCGGACCGGCCGAGCGCAAAGCGCACCGCGCCTACGCCGCCCGTGTCACCGCCGAAGCCGACCCCGGCCAGCGGCGCAGTCCCCGCTGAGCGCCCCGCCGCGGCGTGACCGACGTGTTCATGCCACCAGCCAAACCTGCAGGGGATCTGGTCGTCGCCGGAGTCCGGATCGACCCTCATCCCGGCCGACCTCAGCGCCACCGCGTAGGCGCCGACCTGCTCCAGGGCGCCGCTTGCGGGTCCGGTGACGGTCACCAGGAACGGACGGTCTGCCCTCCGCCCTCCACCGCGGGGCGCCCGACCAAGCGGGGTTGGTTGCCTGGCGGATATGCCGCCGGAACCCGAATCCGCCTGCAACTTACGACGCCAGGCGGGTGCCCGCAAACAGCACCATCGGCGGCATGGTGAGCACCTGCGGCTCATCACGGTTTGTGTACGGCCGTCGATGACGGCAACCGCGCCTGGCTCTGATGGCGGCGCCAGAAGTGCAGTCCTCCCCACGCGAACCCGATCGTCATCGCGATCCCGAAGGGGATGATGAAGTAGTAGTGGCTGATGTCGGTGATCTTCGCGTTGATGACGTAATCGGGCCGCTCCGGGTCATATAAGACATCCAGTGAGCTGCCAGCGGGGCTATCGCGCGCATCGACCGAATCCGACAGAGCGGCACTGACCTCTTCTCCGCGGCTCGTCGTGAACTCCACGACCACATGATCTGGAAATTTCCGGTAATGCTGAGACTCAACGACGGTCGCCGTGGTCCGCACTCCGCGCGCGAGGGCCTGTCGGGTCTGCCGCATCTCATAGAACGAGAAGATGGTGACCCCGACCATGGCAAGCGCGCACACGGCGAGTGCCAGCGCTTGGAACAGTGCACGCAGGTCGCGGAGCTTGAAGGGCCGTGGCGATGGCCCCTTGGTGGTGAGCTGGTGGTGACGCCGCTGCTGCTGCTTGAGCCGTCGTTGACGCTGCTTCACTGTCCCCCGCTGATGTGTCGCCTTTTGAGGAACGGGCGGTGATTAGCCAGAGTTCCACCCGAATTTGGGATTGGGGTCGATGCAGAATCATCGGACGCGACCTCGGGCCCGACGCCGGCCTGGCCAGCAGGCACCGGCATGCACAAGGACACGACCGAGACGAAGGCGCGGCGCGGCACGCAGGCGAGTGAGGAGCCCGTGCTCGAGGCGGACGCGGCACGGCTTGCCGTGTACACCGCAGGGACGGCGCAGGATCTCTTCGGCCTGCTCGATCGCATGGTCAGCGTCATCCAGCCGGTCAGCTGACCGCGTTCGGTCTTGTGCAGGGCGCCGGACGGACGGATTTGCCCCTGACTGCTGGTTATGGGCTGCACATCGAGCGTGGCGAAGCGGATGGCCAGGCTGCGGGTCAGGCGTAGCAGCTCGGTCCAGATCGTAAGCCCCCCGTCCACAGTCCAGGCTGGCGAGGTCGCCGTGTGCCGCGTCGGTCCGCTCCGCCCAGGTGGCACGTCACAGCCCACCGGCCCACCTGCAGATCGTGACCTGCGAAAACGCTCTTGTGGGGCGCATTCGAACGGAAAGTCACGATAAGCCGCTCAACCCAGCTCTGCTAACGGGACTTTTCGTTCGGATGCTCGTCATGCCCCGGTACGAGCGCGTCGTACCGTATTCGGCCTCGACCGGTGCGCTGCTGGCCGGTTACCTGCGGCACCGGGCGACCATCAGCCGGGCCCGCGGCCCGTTGTTCCTGCCGGAATCGCGTCGCAACCACGGCCAGCCGTTGACGTTGTGGAGCTGGTCGAAGATCGTGAGACGTCTGGGCCTGGCCGCTGACCTGCCCCGCTTCGCGACGCACACGACTCGGCATCTCTGCCTGACCGACCTGGCCCGGATGGGCTGGGAACTGCACACCATCGCCTCCTTCGCCGGCCACCGGTCCACCGAGTCCACGATGAAGTACATTCATCTGTCTGGCAGAGACCTCGCTGACAAGCTGGCCAGGGGCATGGAGCAGATCCACGCCTGGAGGATCGCGCAGCTCGCCCAGCTTGCGACGCGGAGCTCGGCGAGCTTGCGCGCGCCGGTACGGTGGCGCAGGCGGCGGGCGCTGCTGACGGGGTGCTCGTGGCGATACCGTTCTGGCGCTATCGCGAGCTTCCTGCGTCAGCCTTCGAGGACGCCATCCTGCTCGATGCGATGAACTTCGATCCTGGGCGCGACATTGAGGTTGCTGCGCAGGTGGACGCCGAAAACCCTCCAGCCCTCCTGCTGCAAAGGCATCTGCCGAAGACACGGGTAGTGAAGGTCTTCAGCAGCATCTTCGCCCGCCACATCGAGCTGCTCGCCCGACCGGCGGGTGCACCCGATCGCAGTGCGCTTCCCATCGCCGGCGACGACCCCGAAGCCAAAGCCGCCGTCACCACCTTGCTCGACCAGCTGGGCTGGGACACCGTCGACACCGGCGATCTCACCACCAGCACACGCTTCGACGTTGCGGACCTGCGGAAGGTGCTGGATGAGGACAAGCGCCTCACGTTGATCGTGAGTCTGTTGCACATGGTGCGGACCGGGGTGCGGGACGACGTGGTGACGATGTTCTGCAAGCGGATCGCGACGATCCACAAGAAGGGCCGCGACCAGCTGGAAGCTCTGCGGGAGGCGCACCGGGCCGAGTCCGAACGCCTGCTGGGCGTGTTCGGCGATGTTCTGGACGGCGTCCGCGAGGCCGTCACACCCGCGGAGCCCGGCGCGGTCGGCCCGCTGCCGGACGGCGCGAGTACCGATCCTGCTGCGAGCGCGGGCTCCGGATCCGGGGATGTGGCCGAGCGGGCGGGTCGGCTGGTGTTGAAGGCGCTGGAGGAGGCCGGCGGCCTGGACGTTTTGGCGGCCGCGTACGAGGCGGTGTCGGCCTATCACGGCAACAACTACCTGCCGCTGCTCGACCAGCACTACCGGTCCCACCGCTCGGCGCTGTTCACCCTGGTTGACTCGATCGACCTGGAGTCGACCAACGCCGAGCGCAGTGTGCTGGACGCGGTGGAGTACCTGCAAGCCCAGCGCAACGCGCGGGCGACGTTCGTCCCCGACCGGATCAGCGTGAAGCGCACGGGCGCGGACGGCGCCCCGGTCTCGGTGGAGTTGGTGGTGGATGTGGACGCGTTCGCTTCGGGGATGTGGCGGAAGATCCTCAAGGATCCGGACCGGCCGGGCATGCTGGTGCGCCGTCACCTGGAGGTGTGCGTGTTCTCCTATCTGGCTTCGGAGCTGAAGTCGGGGGACATCGCGGTGGCCGGGTCGGACTCTTATGCCAACCTGCACGATCAGCTGATGAGTTGGGAGGAGTGCGAGCCGCTGGTGGAGGGGTTCTGCGCCGAGGCCGGCCTGCCGACCGACCCGCGCGAGTTGACTCGCCACTACAGGCAGCTCCTGGCCGACACGGCGGCCGGGGTCGACGCCGGGTACCCGGCCAACACGGACCTGACCCTTGAGGGCGGACGGCCGGTGCTCAAGCGGCGCAAGGGCGTCGAGCGGAGCAAGGAAGCGCTCAAGTTGGAGGAGGCTGTGCACGAACGGCTCCCGCAGCGGGACCTGCTCGACATTCTCACCCGCACCGCCTACCAGACAGGCTGGACCCGGCACCTCGGCCCGGCCTCAGGCTCTGATCCGAAGATCAAGGAAGCGCTCGGCCGGTACGTGCTGATGGTGTTCACTTACGGTACGCTGCTCGGCCCGGCCCAGGTTGCCGCGCACATGCGCGGCAAGGTCAGCGCCGCCGAGATCGCCATGACCGCGAACAAGCACTCCACCAGCGACAAGATCTCCAAAGCTTCGACTGATGTCATCAACGAGTTCAACAAGCTCGACATCGCCTCGGTTTGGGGCGATGGCAAGACCGTGGCCGCCGACGGCTCCCAGATCGAGACGTGGGAGAACAATCTCCTTGCGGAGAGCCACATTCGGTATGGAGGATATGGAGGTCTGGCCTACAGACACATCTCCAATACCTATGTGGCGCTTTTCTCCCATTTCATCCCATGTGGCGTGTGGGAGGCGGTCTACATCATCGAAGGGCTGTTGAAGAACGCCTCGGAGATCCAGCCCGACACCATCCATGCGGACACTCAGGGCCAGTCGCTGCCGGTCTTCGGTCTCGCCGCGCTCATGGGGTTCGACCTGCTGCCCCGTATCCGCAACTGGCACGACCTGATCTTCTATCGGCCCACCCCGGGCACCCGGTACCAGCACATCGACTCGCTGTTCGGCGACGAGGCGATCGATTGGGCTCTCATCGAGACCCACTGGACGGACCTGCTCCGCACCGCGATCTCGATCCGCGAGAACCGGCTGTCCTCAGTAACTTTGCTGCGCCGCCTGGGCAACCACTCCCGCAAGAACCGGCTCTACCGAGCCTTCCGCGAGCTCGGCCGGGCGGTCAGGACGATCACGCTCTTGCGGTATTTGTCGGACCCAGACCTTCGCGAGCAGATCACCCAGGTCACCAACCGCAACGAGTCCTTCCACAACTTCGCCGACTGGCTGATGTTCGGCGGCAAACTCATCGGCCACAACGACCCCGACTACCAAGAGAAGATCATCAAGTTCAACGAACTGCTGGCCAACTGCGTCATTTACTCGACCGCTCAGGACATCACGGACGCGGCCAACGCCATCGCCGCCGACGGCCACCCCGTCGACCTCGATGACCTGGCCACCATCTCGCCCTACATCACCCACGTCATCCGCCGGTTCGGCAACTGGATCCTCAACCTGACCCCGCCGGCCGCCAACCCCGCCACCCGACTCGACCTCGAGTCCCAAGTCCTCTTCGCCCCATAACCGGCGGCTCGCTCGCCGCTGCGGGTGTTCTTCGGCACCGAAGGGCTGCGGATGTCCCAGCAGGCCTACGCCGAGCGGCTCAAGACGTGGGCCGACTGGGAGGAGCTGTCAGCGGCGGCTCACTGACTGCTTGACCTCCTGACCGTTCGGCCCGGACGCCCCGCGGCGTCCGGGCCGTGGTCAGCCACAGGCCGGTGAATACGGCGCAGGCCAGCGTCACGGCACCTGCCGCGAGGAAGGCGCTGTTGAGGCCGGATTCGAAGGAGGCGCCGCCAGTCTCCCGGGTGTGGACGATCGCCCCGAGCACCGCCACGCCGAGCACCGCGCCGATCTGCCGGGTGGTGCTGCTGACGCCCGAGGCGAGGCCGCCCTCCTGCGGGCTGACCGCCTGGATGGCGGCCCCGGTCAGCGGCGACATGGTGAGAGCGAACCCGATGCCGACGACCGCCAGCCGCCACCACACGTTCCCGTAGCCGGTATCGGCGTGGACGAAGCCCAGCGCCAGCAGCCCCAGCCCGGCCAGCGCCAGGCCGATGCTGACGACGACGCGGAAGCCGTACCTGGCCGCGAACCGGCCCGCGTACGGGCTGACGATCACCATGGCCAGCGAGGTGGGCAGGGTCCGCAGCCCGGCGACCAGGATCGAAGTGCCCTGGACGTAGACGAAGAACTGGGAGAAGAAGAACGACGACCCCATCAGCGCGAACCCGACCACGACCATCGCCGTGTTGGACACCGTGAACAGCCGCTGACGAAACAGCCGCAGCGGCAGCATCGGCATCGACACACGACCCTCGACCACGACGAACGCGGCCAGGAACACCAGTCCGGCGGCGAAGCTGCCCAGGATCACCGGCGAGGTCCAGCCTCGGGAACCGCCCTCGATCAGGCCGTAGGTCACAGCGCCCACGCCCACGACGGACAGGACCGTGCCGGGGACGTCGATCGGCGGCGCGCTCGGGTTGCGGGACTCCCCCAGCACACGCAGCCCGGCCAGCAGCAGGACCGCCCCGATGGGCACGTTGACCAGGAAGATGGCGGGCCAGCCGAAGGCCTCCACCAAGATCCCGCCCGCCAGCGGTCCGGCGGCCAGGCCGATGCCGCTGAACCCGGCCCACAACCCGATCGCTCTGACGTGCTCCCTCGGGGCGGGATACGCGGCGGCGAGCAGCGCCAGCGAGGCGGGGCTCAGCGCCGCGGCCCCGACGCCCTGCAGCACCCGCCCGGCGATCAGCCAGCCGATCGAGGGCGCGAGCGAACACACCACCGACGCGGCCGTGAACACCACCACCCCGGCCAGGAACACCCGCCTGCGGCCGAACCGGTCGGCGAAGACGCCGCCCGACAGCAGCAGCATGGCCACCAGCAGCACGTAGGCGTCGACGATCCACTGCAGGCCGGTCAGCCCGGTGTGGAGCCGCTGCTGCATATCGGGCAGGGCGGCGCCGACGATCGTGTTGTCGAGCAGCACCATGAACTGACCTGCGCAGGTCAGGGTCAGCAACGCTTTCACACGCATCCTTCCTAAAAGCAGTTTGTGACTGCGTTAACGTAGACCCTCAGAGGCTCTAACGCAAGTCTCAACTGCGTTAAGGTGGGGGTATGGATGAGCAGGGGCGGGCCAGGCGGCCCGGCGGGCGCAGCGCCCGGGTCCGCGCGGCAGTGCACCAGGCCGTTACCGAGTTGGTCAGGGAGCGCGGCTACGGAAACTTCACAGTCGGCGACATCGCGGCCCTCGCGGGTGTGGCCGACACCAGCCTCTACCGCCGGTGGGGCAACCTCCAGGCCCTGCTCGGCGATGTGCTGCTGACCCGGCTCAACGCGCAGTCTCCGATGCCTGACACCGGCAGCCTGGCCGGCGACCTGCGGACCCACGCCGCCAACGTGGCCCGCGAGGTCACCGGACCCGACGGTCTGGCGCTGGTGCGGCTGACCCTCGCGCTGTCAGGCGAGGGTCAGCAGGGCCTTCAGGCGCGCGACGAGCTCCTGGCCGACCGCACCAGACAGTTGCAGGCCATGCTCGACCGCGCCCGCGGCCGCGGCGAGGACCCGCCTGACGTACTGGAGGTGCTGGACCATCTCCTGGCGCCGATCTACATGCGCGTCCTGTTCGGCGCGGGCCCGCTCACCCCTGACTACCTCGACGGGTTGGTCGACCGGCTGCTCGCCTGATCCAGTCCGTCGCGCTGCGGAACAGCCGCTACCTGTCGACCGCCGTCGGCGACCTACGCCCCCATCACTACTTGTAGCTGGGGGTCGGTTTCGGGAATAGGATGCCGATTTTGTTGCGGGATAACCTTCGTTATCTGGCAAGATAGCGATCACAGGCGTAACGCGAGCTGGGCGGCTGTTGTCCGGCACGCACGCTTCGTTTCCCGGTTATCTGGCAACCTTGCGGATCAGGGAGGTCGACACGGTGGATCCGGTCATCGCCGAGCAACTCGGACGCGGCCACCTGCTCGCCCGGCACCTCGACGACTTCCTCACCGATCTGGCCAACGCCGGCGCCTCCGCGCACACCCGGCGCGCCTACCGCGGCGACCTGATCGCCTTCGCCGCCCACCATGGCGAGGAGATCGCCGAGCTGACCGCCGCGCCGATCCGCGCCTACCTGGCCGAGCTCGTCGACCTGTCGCCGGCCAGCCGCAAGCGCAAGCGCGCCGCTGTCGCCTCCTTCGCCAAATGGGCCGTCCGCCACGACCTCCTGCAGGCCAACCCGATGGACCGCATCGACAGCGTCAAGGTGCCCAAGAGCCTGCCGCGTCCGGCGGCGGCCGCCGACGTGGCCAAGGTGTTGGCGGTGATCTGCTCGCGGCGGCCGCGCAAGGATCTGCCGCTGGACCGGCTGCGGGATCGGGTGCTGTTCGAGACGGCCTACGTGTGCGGCGCCCGCGCCTCCGAAGTCTGCGGCCTGTACGTGGAGGACCTCGACCTGCGCCTGGACGACGAACACGTCCGCATCCACGGCAAGGGCGGCAGCGTACGTACGGTTTTGCTCGACGACCGCGGGTACGTCGCCCTGCTCAAGCTCTACCTGGCCCGCGCCGGCTACACCGCCGGGCCGCTGTTCCGCGCCTCCATCAACGGCCGCGGCGGGTCCCTGTCCTACAACGCCGCCCACCACCGCTGGCAGAGCTACTGCGCCGCCGCCGGTGTCGAGATCGACATCCACCAGCTGCGCCACGCCCACGCCACCGAACTCATCAACGCCGGCGTGTCCATCGAGGCCGTGCGCCGCCGCCTCGGCCACGCTTCTGCCGAGACGACGCAGCTGTACGCCCTGCTCGCCGACGAGGTCGCCGATGCCGAGATCCGCGCAGCCCGACGACGCCGAACCGTCGGGCGATGAACCGACGGATCACCAATACCCCACGACCAAGATCATTCTCAGCGATAACCGCTGTCCGCAGCTTCCAGTCCAGCCCCGTGGTCGCCGACGGCGACTCGGTCACTGAGGCCCGCCCGCACGCTCAAGATCGGTCGCTCCACTGCGTACGAAGCGCTGGCTCAACGCTGACCTGCGGTTATGTCGTCCCGCGGCCCGTTTCCGCCGTATTCCGGTGGCACCCGAAGACCATCCAGTGCCCGCTTCCGCACGATCACGGCGGAGCGGGCACTGTCAGAGCTCACCTGCAAGCGCTGCCAGTTCAGAGGATCTGGCTCAATGTCCGTGAAGCGGTGACGATATGTGATCGCGTCGCTGGGGCAGGCGATGGTCAGGTTGATCGCGATTTCGTAACTCGATACACAGAAGAGCGGCCGCGTCGTCATGATCCGGTTCATCCCGGAACTGATCATCACGAGCGGCCGCGAGGTCATTGTGCAGCATGCCCAGGCAGGCGAGGAAGCCTGTTGCGTTCTTCTGTTGTTCCCGCATCTCAGCCAGGTGCATGTCGACGCCGTCGAGCACGATCAGGGGAGATTATTGATCACGGCTCGGAGCGGGACCGCCCACGCGATATGTCAGCGATGTGGCATCTCGGCAGGCAGACGGCACAGCCGCTACCGCCGTCGTCTTCACGATCTTCCAGTGTCAGGTCGGCCCATACTGATCGAGCTGGAGGTCCGCCGGTTCTTTTGTGACAACCCCACCTGCGTCGTCCGTACCTTCGTCGAGCAGATCCCTGATTTGACCCAGCGGCACGCCCGCCGCACGCCGCTGCTGCGTGCCGCGCTGGAGGCCATCGCCCTGGCGTTGGCCGGACGCGCCGGAGCTCGGCTGGCGTCCGTGCTGGGGCTGGCGGTCGGCCGCTCCACCCTGATCCGGCTGATCCATGCCCTCCCGGATCCCGAGATCGGCCAGCTCACCGCGGTGGGCGTGGACGACTTCGCCCTGCGTCGCGGCAGCAGCTACGGCACCGTCCTGATCGACATGACCACCCGCCGGCCCATCGACCTGCTGCCCGATCGCCAGGCCGACACCCTGGCCGACTGGCTCCGACCTCACTCCGACGTGGAAGTGATCTGCCGGGACCGGGCCAGCGCCTATGCCGAGGGCGCCGTCAAAGGCGCGCCCCAGGCCACCCAGTGTGCTGATCGCTGGCACCTGTGGCACAACCTGGTCCAGGCCGTCGAACGGTCGGTCACCCGACATCGCCCCTGCTTATCAGCCCCTCCAGACGATGGACCCGAGCAACCCGAACGAGCATCAGCAGCGCAAACCAGCGCCCGCCAGGGCTCGACACGATTCGCCGAGCGCACCCGCGCCAAACACGCCCGAATCCACGAGCTGAAGGCTGCCGGGCACAGCCTGCGAGCCATCGCCCGCCAGCTCCGGATGGGCGACCGCACCGTGATCCGCTACGCGCACGCCGCCTCACCCGAGGAACTGTTATGGGGCCAATGGACCAACAAGCCCAGCGCCGTCGACGACTTCAAGCCCTACCTTCACCAGCGGTGGCAAGCAGGCGAACGCAACGCCACCCGCCTGCTGAAAGAGATCACCGCGCTCGGCTACCGCGGCAGCTACGGCGCGCTCAGCACCTACTTACGCCCCCTGCGCGCGGCCCGCCCTGTCGCCCCGCCGGCACCTTCGGTCCGCAAGGTCACCGGCTGGCTCGCCACCCATCCCGACCGGCTCGAAGACGCGCACCAACTCCAACTCGCAACCGTCCTGGACCGCTGTCCGGAACTGACCGCACTTCTCAAGCACGTCCGCACCTTCGCCATCATGCTCACCCAACGCCGAGGCCAAGACCTTCCCGGCTGGCTCGCTGCGGTGAGAGCCGATGACCTGCCCGCACTTCACGCCTTCGCAGGCGGCCTCGAACGCGACCTCGACGCCGTCACCGCAGGTCTGACCCTGCCCTGGAGTTCCGGCCCGGTGGAAGGCCACGTCAATCGCATCAAGATGCTCAAGCGCCAGATGTTCGGCCGTGCCGGCTTTCTCCTTCTCCGCAAACGAGTGCTCCTCACAACCTAACGATCATTACGCACCGTCACCGCTTCACGGACTTTGCGCCAGATCCCGTTCAGACCAACAAAATCATCGAGCTGCTCGCCCGACCGGCGGGTGCACCCGATCGCAGTGCGCTTCCCATCGCCGGCGACGACCCCGAAGCCAAAGCCGCCGTCACCACCTTGCTCGACCAGCTGGGCTGGGACACCGTCGACACCGGCGATCTCACCACCAGCACACGCTTCGACCTCGGGACTCCGGCGTTCGTCGCGCCGTACGCCCATGACGCCGACGGTGACTGGTCGCAACGGCTGGCCACCGACCCCGGCAAACCGGTGAGCGCGGCGATACTACGGGACCTGCTATGACCGACACGCAGGCGTGTTCCGGAGAGCACAATCCGGCGGTCAGGGAAGTGACGGTCGGGATACGGTCGGACATCGTTTGCCGCTGACGTGCATCGCGAGATGTCGCCTCGAACTCGCCGTGGCAGGCGGATTCGCTTCCGCGGCCCGCTGAATGCGGTGATCTTGGCGCGACGATGCACGGGCGAGCTCCGGACTGGCGGTGCCAGTCACATGAGAGCGAGTACGCGCAGGTTGACGTCTTGATCGGCGATCACTCGCTCGATATCAACGGGATTATGAGTCCGATACCGCTGGTGCTTCTGCCGTGATGTGAGAAAGAGCCTCGGGTTCGGTCTGATCGGGTGCGCGACGGGATTGCTGCTTGTGCAGGAGCGCCTGTGCGACGGCGGCGGCTGTTACTGCCTCTTCGCGTTGCTGCTGGGCACTCTTCAGCGCGCTGGTGAGGTCGGCGAGTTCGCCCCGCAGGCGTTCGGTCTCGCCGAGAGACGCGGCTCTGGCTTGGTCTGCGAGGGTGCGGGCCTGCTCGGCCACGGCGGCCGAGGTGACTGCTTGCTCGCGTCGCTGTTGTTCGGCGGTGAGCGCCTGGCGCAGCCGGTCGATCTCCTGGGTGTGCGCTGTGGCGGTGCCGCGAGCCTGGTCGCGTTCCTGCTCGGCTTTCCGGGTCCGGGCTTCCTGTTCCTTCAGCTGACGACGGAGGTCAGTGAGCTCGTGCTGCTGCTCGCTGGCCTGCTGTTCCAGTTCGGTGATGCGGGCGGTCGCGGTGGCATGCAGCTCAGTGAGTTCGGCGGTTCGCTGCCGGTCGGCGTCCCGGTCGTGCTCGGCCTGACGCTGCCGGTCGGCGGCTACGGTGACGAGCCGCTCGGCTTGGGAGCGGGCGTTCTGGTGTTCGCCGACCTGTCGCCAGGCATCCTGCTCGCGCTCCTCGGCACGATCGCGGGCGGTCTCAGCCTGGGCACGGGCCTGTTCGGCGGCGGCGATCCGGGCTGCGGCGGTGTTGGCCGCAGTGGTGGCGCGTTGCTCGGCGGCCGCAGCGGCGGCGCGGGCTTCTTCGGCGGCCTGTTCGGCGGCCTCCACCTGGGCCAGGGCGCCGCTGCTCAGTTCGGCGAGTTGGGCGCGCAGCGCTTCCTGGGCGGCCTGCCATTGCTCGCCTGCGGCCAGCAGCGGGGCAATGAGATCCTGCGTGCGCAGCAGTGCGTTGGCCACGGGGGCAGTGTGCGCGGTGGTGCGCGCCCGGTAGGCGGCGGCCCGGCAGGCGTCGCTGCAGTACTTGGCGCGGCTGCTGCGCCCGGGCAGGGCCTTGGCACAGCCGGGGCCGGCACACCGCAGCTGCTCAGCCGTCCCGATCGTCCCACTGTCCACCTTTTCGTCACTTCCGGCCGGCAGGTCTGCCGCCACAGTTTCCTGATCGTTCGCCACAAGCAGCAGAGTAGCGTTCGCAGCGTTCGATCGCAGGAGTTCCGTGCGTTCGCGAACAATCATGGATTGAGACCTGACCCGTGATAACCTTCCTTATCGCGGGTCAGAATCGCGGCGCCGGACCGGTGCCGGACGGGCGTGGGTCGCGTGGGTACGGGCGGGAGACGGGCGTGCACGACGAGCAGGAGACGCTGCCGGCACGAGCGGTGGGGGAGCGGCCGCCGATTTATCCGCTTCCAGAAAATACGGCACGTGAAGGCGGGCATACCGCCGCGGACTACACGCTCAGCGCGCGTACCCAGGAGCGGATCGCCGACGGCGTGCCGGCCAACACCCGCCGCGCCTACGCCCGCCAGTGGGCCCTCTTCACCGCCTGGTGCACCACGCACGGCCGCATCGCGCTGCCCGCCACCGCCCACACGCTGGCCGAATACACCTCCCAGCTGTGCGAGGCGGGGCAGGCCCCGGCCAGCATCGAGCAGGCCATCGCCGCGGTGCGCACCATGCACCGGCTGGCCGGGCACACCGGCCGGCCCGCCACCGAGTCTGCCCGCCTGGCCCTGCGCGCCTACAAGCGCCGGCGCGCCGAGGCCGGAGGCCGCGGCCAGCGCGAGGCCCCGCCCATCACCATCGACGCGCTCCGCGCCATGGTCAGCGCCTGCGACCTCGACACGCCGATCGGACGGCGCGACCGGCTGCTGCTCGTGCTCGGCCTGGCCCTGATGGGCCGCCGCAGCGAACTCGTCGCCCTCACCCGGGAGGACGTGCGCGAGGTCGCCGACGGCCTGGAGGTGACCATCCGCACCTCCAAGACCGACAAGGACTCCGCCGGCGAGACCATCGCCATCCCGCGCGGCACGCACCCGCTCACCGACCCCGTCGCCGCCTGGCGCGACTGGATCCACGTCCTCGACCAGGCCGGACACACCTCAGGACGGCTGCTGCGCCGGATCAACCGGCACGGCACCATCGGCCCCTCCCTCGGCGCCGACGCGGTCAACACCATCGTGCGCGACCTCGCCGTCCGCGCCGGCGTGCCCTCCGCCGAGACCATCACCGCGCACAGCCTGCGCGCCGGCGGCGCCACCGTCGCCTACGCCGCCGGCGTCCCGGTGGCGGTCATCGCCAAACACGGCCGCTGGGCCCCGGCCTCGCCCGTGGTCCTGCGGTACATCCGCGCCGTGGACCGCTGGCGGGACAACGCCATGCGCAATGTAGGGCTCTGACCAGTAAAAACGCACAGAATGGCAGGCGCGCAGGACTCCGTCAAACTCGTACACCACTCCCGTGGACGCAACCAGAACCCGAAGCCCTCCCTCCGAGAGTTCGTGCCATCTGCGTTGAGAGAATCGCGTCGCCATGCCAGGTATAGCGAGAAATGCCACCTGCAGCGAGAAGTCACACACACGCAGCGGGGTCGGCTGGGCCGTCAGGGTGGTCTCGTTCCGATAACTTTCGGGAATGTTGCCTTCTCGCAAGTTATCGAGGCAACCTGCCGACGCAACGAAGCATCATTTTTGATTTCTATTTTCTAGAAAATCGAAAATGGTATCCTGTCGCCGTGACTGCAGAGACCAGCGTGGTGACGCCTTGTAAGCACTGCGGAGCGCCGATCGAGCAGCGGCGGGGGAGAGGGCGGCCCAAGGCGTACTGTCCCGAGAAGGACTGTCAGGCGGCGGCCAAGCGGGAGCGGGAGTTGCGGAGGGCCACGCCGGGGCTGGAGGGGGCGCTGGCCAGGGCCGAGCAGTTGTACGACCGGATGGAGAGTGGGCTGGCCGCAGCCATCGAGCCGCTGGCGCGGGCGCTGGCCGAGGAGCTGAGCCCGGCAGGGGTTGAGGCCAAGCTGAGCGCGGTCCAGGCCGAGGCGCACACGCGGGTCGCGATCGCGCGCACCGAGCGGGAGCAGGCATTCGAGCAGGTACGGCTGGCACGCGAGGCCACCGAGCACGCCCGCAGGCAGACGGCCGAGATGCGGGCGCGGCTCGAGGAGGCGGAAAGCGAGCGGGAGACGGCTCTGGGGGATGCCGAGCGAGCGCGGGAGCAGGCGCTGGCCGCGTTGCGGGAGGCGGCCAGCACCGAACGGCAGGCGTTGCAGACGGCCGAGGAGGCGCAGCGGCGCGCGGAGGCGGCCGAGCGGCGGGCCGAGGAGGCGCTCCACCGGGTCGAGTTGACGGAGCAGGCCAGGGATCAGGCCGTTCAGGAGCTGGCCGAGCGAGTTGAGTCGGCGGAGCGGCGTACCGCCGAGGCTCGGGCGCAGGCCGTACAGGCGGAAGAGGACGCCGACCAGGCGCGACAGGAACGGGACCGGGCCCGGGACGAGACGGCGGCGGCTGTGCGGGCGCGCGAGCAGGCCGAGCGGGAGGTGGCCGGGGCGCAGGCCCGCGCCGAGGCGGCGGCGCATGAACGGGATCGGGCCGTGGAACGGGCCGTCACGGCTGAGCGGGCGGCGGCCGAGGCGGAGCGGGATCGAGCGGTGGCGCTCAAGGATGCCGCGCAGGCGGCGGCGGAGGTGGCGCGGTTGGAGGAGAAAGCGGCGGAGTCCTCGTCGGCGCTGTCCCGGGAGCGGAAGCAGGTGTCCCGGGAGAAGTCGCGGGCTGAGGCCGCGGCGAAGGAGCGGGATCGGTTGCTGGGGGAGTTGAGGTTGGAGCGGGTACGGCTCGAGGACATGCGGGCTGAGCTGGAGACGGTACGGGCGGAGGCGGCGCAGTTGCGGGAGCGGGCGGTGGCTGCGGAACTCCGTTCCTCGTCCTAGCCTCGTTCCCGTTGACGGGGTGCCGGTAAGAAGCGTGTCATGACCCCGAACGGCATTGATCTTGTTGAGCCTTGCCTGGTCAATGCTGGGCGGACATGACCACACCCCGTTCTGCCTGTCGGAAAATCCTGTCGTCAATCGGAACCCGAAAGGCCCTGTCAGGCGGGATGTTTTGTCCTCCTCTATCCGTTTTTCGGGGGCAGGTGAGCATCCTGGCGGGACACCACCTAATCGCGACAGGCTGCCCTGCACGGGTCTGGCCGCGCGGAGGCGAGGTGAGGCACAAGACTCGGGGCGCCGTTAACCAACATGTCATAGGCGCCAAACCTCGAAGATCCCTACGCGGGTGTTGTCTTCAGCCGGCGTGGTGCCGGTAACTGCCGGGCGGTGACCCGTACTGGCGTTTGAAGGCATGGGTGAAGGTGTACTGCGAGCTGTAGCCGACCTGCTGGGCGATCGTGTTGACGGGGGCGTCGGAGGTGCGCAGGAGCCGGGCTGCGGTGGTCATCCGCCACCAGGTCAGGTAGGTGAGTGGTGGCTGGCCGACCAGATGGGTGAACCGCCGAACGAAGGCGGCGCGGGACAGGCGTGCCTGCGCGCCCAGCTCCTCGACGGTCCATTGCCGGCTGGGGTCTTCGTGGATGGCGCGCAGGGCGGCGGCGACGGCGGGATCGTGCAGGGCCGCCGCCCAGCCGGTGGCGGAATGCCCGGAGACGCGCTGTTCTTCGAACCACGCGCGCAGGATGTAGAGCAGGAGAAGATCCAGCAGGGTGAGCAGGATGGTGTCGGAGCCCGGGCGGGCGTCGCTGTCCAGCTCCACGCCGAGGAGTTCGACCGCGGCGCGGAGCTCCCTGTGGCGCCCTACCCGCGTCGGCAGGTGGATGACCTCGGGCAGGTCGTTCAGGAGTGGATGCGGCGCGGATTCGTCCAGGAGGTAGGCGCCGCAGAGCATGACCACCGTCGGCGGCCGGTCGGCTGACGTTTCGTCGTCGCGGTCGTCATGGACTCCGGCGAGCGGTGTGGGCGGCTCGCTTACCGGGGTGGACGGTTCGTCGGCCAGGCCGTGTGCGGATCCGCGCGGCAGGAACGCCACGTCGCCCGGCCCGAGCGCGATCGGCTCACCCTGTGAGGGGAGAAACCAGCACGTTCCCTGGAGAACGATGTGAAACCCGGCGGACGGCACCGGCGCAAACCGCTCGGCGAAGGGAGCGGACTTGGTCACCCGGCCCGAGTGGGGTCGACCGGTACGCGCCGCGCTCACCACATCAGACAGAACATCCACGCAGCCAGTGTAACCATCGACGACCTCGGCGAAGACGATGACGCAAACACTAGAGCGGATCACGCATTCAATCGTCTTGTGTCGGCGCCTTACTGTGCTGGTGGCTGAGCAACCGCGCAGCTCCATCATGAGGAGACGACATGAAGATCGCCGTTTATGGCGCGAGTGGATACCAGGGCAAGCTCGTGCTCACCGAACTGGCACGACGCGACATCGAGACGGTCCTGGCCGGACGTGATCTCGCGCGTCTGGAGGAGGCCGCCTCGGCGGTCGGCCTCCTCGACGCGGAACGACGCGTGGCCGACACCAGCGACCATGAGGCGCTGGTGCGCGCGTTCCGCGGCTGCGACGGCGTCATCAACTGCGCCGGACCCTTCACCTCCTCAGGTGAAGCCGTGGTCCGCGCCGCGATCGCCGCCGGCTGTCACTACGTCGACACCTCAGGCGAGCAGCTCTACATCAAGAAAATCTTCGACACCTTCACCACGGAGGCGGAGAACGCCGGGGTCACCGTCGTACCTGCCGCCAACGACGGCTGCGTCCCGGTAGACCTCATGGCCCACATCCTGGCCGACCACCTTGAATCGGTCGAAGAGATCATCACCACCCACGTGATCGTCGGGGGCGGCGGCATGTCGCGCGGCTCGCTGCGCTCGCTGGTCGAGACGATCGACGCCATCAAGGCGGGAGGCATGACCTACGACGACGGCGACTGGCGCTCCGGCATGCCCGCCCGCCACACCGCGATCAGGCTGCCCGGACAGTCGGAGGCAACCCCGGTGATGGCCTTCCCTGTGCCGGAGGTGGTGACCATTCCCCGTCACATCCGCGTCCGGCATGTCGAGGGCCTGACCGAGGCGGCGTTGGGCGACCAGCTGAACATCCCGCTCACACCGGAGATCATCGAAAGCCTGCCGGAAGGACCCGATGAGGACAGCCGCCGCACCCAGCACTTCACCTACGTGCTCGACGCCACCGGTACCGACGGCCGCCGCGCCCGCGGCATTGTCCAGGGTCCCGACACCTACGGCACAACCGCGGTGATCGCCGTCGAAAGCGCCCGCCGTCTCATCGCCGACCCTGCCAAGCCGGGAGTACTCGCACCCGCCCAGGCCTACCACCCGACCGCCTTCCTCGACTTCCTCATCCCACATGGGATCCAGTGGATCACCGAGGACGCGCCGGCGACCTGACAATGAGCCTTCTCCGGTAACGAGCAGCCACGGTGTGTGATCGTCTGGGCAGGATCGCCAGATCCCGATCAGGTCCAGCTCACTCCCGGCCCTCTTCGGGTGAGCCCCCGCAGACCTGTAGAAGATCAGCTACCTGGCGGTTGGGACACGTTCGGGAGCTGAGGGCCTACTTTGGGCTGGTCGCGCGAACCCGAGCGGGCCCCCCAGTAGGGAAATCTTCCCGCACTTACGGCGCAAGATGAAAGAATTCCTTGTTGTCGGCCTATGATGGGCCGCGAACCCGGAAGATCTCTCGTCAGGGGGCGCCGTTGATCTCTGCCGTCGAGCTCGCCTTATAGTGAGCGCCCGAAAGATCCCGATTGGGACCCCGACAGAACTGCAGCCCTTGATCCACCGGCGGGGTCTTTTCGCGCGGCTAAGGACCTCTCGACGGCCCCTGGCGCGGCAGCCGCGGCCGACCTACTCGCCTTACATGGCTGACAGGCCTTCAAGCCTCTGACCAGCCAGTTCGCTTGAATACCCCAGATAACGATTGCAGCGGAGTTCGCCCCGATGGTGGTCTCGTGGCTCAACTCCATGACCGCGGCCCTTCCCGCCGTAGCCGAGGTCATGGCCGCGGGGGCAACGGTGACGACGACTCGAACCTGCAGATGCAAGGTCATTGCGTTTCCGATCAAAGTTAGGGATTGCGGCAGTAGGTCGAACCGATAGGTGACGGCGAGGCCGAGGGCGCAGTAACGGCGACGGCTGGGAGTTTCATCAGGCGAGGTCGCGGCGCATCGGATGGAGTAGTGCGGCCGTGCTCGCCAGCGCGGTGTATCCGAGCAGGATCAGCGTCCCGGCCATCGGAGACAGCAACTGGACGGGTTCGCTGGACAGTTGCCGGGCCAGGGCGTCGGCCACGGCGGTGAAGTCGGTCAGTGCCGCGGTCGCGCCGCCGGGCAGCCAGGGGTACAGGTTGCGGACACCAGGGATCATGATGAGCAGCAGCTCCGCGCCGTACAGGTAGCCGATCACCACGCACAATGCTGCGATCTGTTGGCGAATCAGCGCGCCCATGCCCACGCCGAGCACTGTGTAGGCGACCATCGCGACCGCCAGGCGGCCCAGCAGTTCGATGATGGTCCCGGCGGGCAGCCCCAGGCTGATGCCGCGGGCCGCGGCGGCGCCGAACAACGCCACAGCGGCGGTGCCCGACAGGACGAGCCCGTAGATCATGCCCGCCAGACCGTAGGTGATGAGCTTGGCGGCCAGCACCCGCCAACGGTCCGGCGCGAACAGGAACGTGAAGTTGATGGTCCGGTGCCGGTATTCCGAGGTCACGGCCAGGGTGCCGATCGCGGCGGGGATGAAGGCGGTGAAACCGAGGAAGCCGGCCACGGCTCGCACTCCGGCTTCGGTGTGCAGCCCTGGCATCGGGGGGTCGAAGTTCTCCGGTTCGATGAGAGCGAGCAGCCCGATCAGGCCGCCGCCGAGGAGGGCGGCCACGAGTAGGGTGCCCAGCCACATCCGGGTGGCGAGCAGTCGACGGAACTCCGCGTGGATGAGGGGCTTCATGCGTTCGTCCGTTCGCCGGTCAAGTCGAGGAAGATCTCCTCCAGACTGCGGTGTTCGGTGGTCAGGCCGTGGACGCGCAACCCGTGAGCGGCGGCCAGATCGGCGATCCGGGCCGGGTCGAGGCCGCGGACGCGCAGGTCCTGCGGGCTGGTCGTGTCCACCCGGTGGGCCTGGCGGGACAGGATCGGGCGCAGTTCGGTGGCGTCGGGCGTGCGTACCAGCACGGCTTGCGTCGTACCGGACAGCTCGTGCAGGGAGCCGGCGGCCAGCAGCCGCCCCTGCCTGATGACCACCACGTCGTCGGCGACCTGCTGGACCTCGCTGAGCACGTGGCTGGAGACCAGGATGGTGCGGCCCTCATCGGCCAGATCGCGCAGGAAGGAGCGCAGCCACGCCATGCCCTCGGGGTCCAGGCCGTTGCTCGGCTCGTCCAGCAACAGGACGCGGGGGTCGCCCAGCAGAGCGGTGGCCAGGTTGAGCCGCTGCCGCATGCCGGTGGAGAAGCCGCCCGTCCTGCGCCCGGCGGCCCCGGCCAGGCCCAGAAGGCTGAGCAGGTCCTCGACCCGGCCGCTGGGGTATCCGCCCATTGCGGCGTAGATCCGCAGGTGGTCCCTGGCCGAGTGCTGCGGGTGGAAGGAGGCGGCGTCGAAGACCGCGCCCACCACGGTGGTGGGGCGTGGGATGTCGCGGTAGCGCCGCCCGCCGATCGTCACACTGCCGCAGGTGGGGGCGACGTGGTCGATCATCATGCGGATGGTCGTGGTCTTGCCGGCGCCGTTCGGCCCCAGGAATCCGGTGACGTTCCCCGCTTTGGCCTCGAAACTGAGGTCGGTGACGGCAGTTATCGACCCGAACGCCTTCGTCAGGCCATGCACCTCGACGTTCATGCCATCACCGCGATCAGCCGGCGCTGAAGCTGTTCGGCGTCCGGAACACTGAGGATCAGCTCGTCGTAGCCCGACACCCGGCCCTTCAGGACGATCCGCAGGCCGGTGACCTCTCGGCGGGCGGCGACCAGACGCTTGACGCCGGTCAGGGACGTCCAGGTGCCGACCTTGATGACGCCGGAGACGAGCAGGCCGTAGTGCGTGCCCGTGGCAGTCGCAAGCGGCCGATCGAGCAGGTGCACCTCGGCGATCTGCGCCGGCGGCACGCTCACAGCGCTGGTCCTGGTGAACAGTCGTGTCCATGGGGCGAAGCGGACGGTCAGCGTTTCCTGGTGAATCTCTACCTGCAGCACGATGCGTCCTCCATAACTATCTGTTCTATTAGTTGTATATCAGATATAGTGACGGTTGTGCAGCTGACCCTTGACCTCGACAGCGAGGTCCCGATCTACCAGCAGATCCGGGACCGGATCGTGGAGGCGATCGCCAGACGGCAGGCGCGCGAAGGCGACCCGCTACCCTCCACGCGGCAACTCGCCGCGGATTTCGGCATCAACTTCCATACCGTGAACAAGGCCTACGACCTGCTGCGACAGCAGGGCGTCATCCGGATCAACCGCAAGAGCGGCGCGGTCGTACGGCGCGATGCCGACACCGGCCCGCCCGAGGCGCCGTTCATCGACGACTGGGAGGAACGCATGCGCGTACTGCTGGCAGAAGCCACCGTCCACGGCATCGATCGGCAGGATGTGCTGAGCCGGTGCGAGGCTCTACTGATCGCCTTCGAGGAGAGCCCGTGATCCCGTTCCTCAGCGCCGACCTGATCCTCATCGCACTGGTCACGTCCCTCATGCTGGCGCTGCCGGCGCTGGCCAGGCCTACCCTGCCGTTCGGAGTACGCGTCGGCATCCAGCGGGCAGGCGATCCCGTCATCATCGCGGCGCGGCGGTTCTACGCTCGTCTGACCGTTCTGGTGGCCGCGCTTGCCGCAGTGGTCTCGATCCTGGTGCTGCTGGTCACGGGCTCTGCCGTCGCGATCGGCATCGCCACGACGGTGGTAATTGTCGTGGACCTGCTGTTGTTCTACCGCGCTCATCGCATGGTCCGCGCCGCCAAGCTCGCCGGCCGGTGGGCGGCCGAGCGGCGTCAGGGCGTCACCGTGGATACCACCTTCCGCACCGACCCGGTTCGCGTGCCGTGGTCGTGGGGGTTGCCCGCCCTGTCCGTGCTGCTGTTCACCGCGGGCATCGGCTGGGCACGCTACGGCGGACTGCCCGTCACGCTGCCGCTGTTTCTCGGGTACGGCACAGCCTCCTCGCAGCGTGAACCCACCACCGTGCTGAACGCCTTCCAGCCGGTGATCTACCAGATCGCCATTACCCTGATCGTCCTGGCCACAGTCCTGGCCGCGCTACGCGCCCGCCCCGACCTCGATGCCGCCAGACCCCAAGGTTCAGCCCGCCGCTACCGCATCTACCTGCGCGGCGTTGCGGCGATGTCGTTGCTGTCCGCGGCCTGCCTGAACCTGGCTCTGTTCTTCGCAGCCCTGCAGCTGTGGGAGATCGTCACCCCCGTGACCGCCTGGCAGGTGGTCATCTACGCCCCGCTCATCGTGCTGCTGGGCGGCTGGCTGATGTGGGAGATCAAGGTGGGCCAGGCCGGGCACCGGCTCCCCGCTCTGCCAGGCGAGGAACTGGAGGACTCCGGGGTCGGCCAGCGCGACGACGACCGCCACTGGTTCCTCGCCGGCACCGTCTACGTCAACCGCCTCGACCCGGCTCTGCTCGTGCACGCCCGTCTCGGCTCCTCCTCGTGGACCCTTAATCTCGGCCATCCGATTGCCTGGCTCCTGCTCGGTGTCCTCGCTGTTGCCTTGATCGTGTTCGCGGGGTTGGCGCTGGCAGGCGTCGTTGATCTGCCGGAGAAGCACAGCCTCTTCTGATGATTTGCCGGTGCCATGTCCCGGCTCAGCTCGGAGGTATACGCGGGTTATGTTCAGGGGCCCCGGGCCCCCACTGGCGGGTGTTGGCGCTAAGGGGCGAGCGCCTGGAGCATCTGATCGGATGACAGCTACGCCTTCGTCGTGGGCTTCGTCTTCGGCTGCCTGTGCACAGTGGTGTCTTTGTCTAGGTGGCCGTAGACGGTGGAGCGGGGCACACCGAACAGGTCAGCGATCTGCTGGACGGTCTTGACTCGCGCGTCGTACAGCTCTTGGGCCAGCGCCGCCTGCTCGGGGGTGAGGCGGGGGCGACGGCCTCCGACCCGGCCGCGCGCACGGGCGGAGGCCAGGCCGTCCATCGTGCTGGCGACGATCAGCTCGCGCTGCAACTCGGCCAGGACCGACAGCATGCCGAACATCGCGCGGCCCTCCATCATGTCGGTGTCGATGCCCTGCTCGATCACATGCAGGCCCACCTGGCGTTCGCGCAGGTCCGCCCCGAGGGTGACCAGGTGCAGGACTGAACGCGACAGCCGGTCCAGCCGGGTGACCTTCAGCGTGTCGCCCTCGCGCAACAGCTTGAGGACCAGGTCGAGGCTGGGCCGGGAGGCCTTGGCGCCACTGGCCTTGTCCAGATAGATGTCGTTGCGGTCGACGCCCGCGCGCAGCAGCGCGTCGATCTGGTGGGCGGGGTTCTGGCCGGCGGTACTGATCTGCGCATAGCCGAAGAGCACTGTCGAAATCTACTCCACGCACCGTTCACCGACATTGATTTTCGACACGAGTTATCGACAGTACCCACCTGCGGCGGGTCCCGGTAGTCCTGTAGGAATTTCCGTCGGATATGGCCCTGAGCTGGGGTTAGGTGGGGGCCGGTGATCGTCTCTGTGGGAGCTGCCGCTACGTTCGGACCGTTTGTCCCGGTTCTTGCGTTGGGTGGGGTTTCGTGTCGCAGAAGATGTTCACGGCCGAGCAGCTGGAGCAGTTGCAGTCGTTCCCGGAGATCAGCCGCGAGGAGTTGAACAAGCATTTCAGGTTGACGCAGGCGGATCGGGCGTTCGTGGATCCGGGACATGGGCGGGGGCCTGGGGACAAGTTGGGGCTTGCCGTCCAGCTGGCGACGCTGCCGTGGTTGGGGTTCGTTCCGGATGATGTCGCCTCGGTGCCGCCTGCGGCGAGGGTTATCTAGGGTTGGAGGACCCTTCCAGCAGGTCAGAGGACGATGATCTCTTCTTTCACGTAGGCCAAGTTGACCGAACGCAGCCCGGACCCAAGAAGAACCGGGCGTGCGGAGAGCGCCTCAAGGTCGTTAAGGGCGCGTCGCAGCACTCCGACCTTTGGCGTTAAGTGATCTCGCTGGTGGGGGGCGGAGGTGAACCATGGCCCCGCCCTTGGCGGGGTGCAGTACTGGTGAAAGGGGGCAGTCCCCTGGTCGGCTCAAAACTCCCAGAGCTGCAGCGAGCCGCCACCCAACCTGGCTGGCTGCGCCCGCCCCCTTTGCTGGAGCGCCTTCTGTTCCATCCCCTCGGGGGTCGGGGCGTCGAAGGATGATCGTTACCATCGGTAGGGGCAGAGTGACGTCCAGCCGAGGCGGTGCTGTCAGAACTCTCCAGCCCTCCAAGCATGAGGCATCCGTACTGAGGCGCAACCGAAAGGAAGACCGTGGACATTTGGCAAAAAGCCTATGAGTTCATCGACTCCTATTACGACGTGTTCAAGAACGCTCGCGCGAGTATCGGGAGCATGTACCGGGAGAACTCGGTTCTGAACTATGACGGAGACGAGGCCGTAGGCCCGGCGGCCATCGTAGACGCGGTGGCCGACGTCGGAAATTGGGACTACGAGAACCGGCTGGTGGACATCATGCCCCAGGCAGACGGCACCGCAGTCGTTCTCGTGACAGGGGCGCTCACACTCCCGAGTTGGAACGGTTACAAGTCGGCCTTCGCTGAGACGTTCGTGCTCATGCAGGATGAAGACGGCTCGTACTACGCCGGCTATGACACTTTCAGATGGAGCCGGCTATGACACTTTCAGATGGATTCGTCAGTCAGAGTACAAAGGTTGAAAAGTCAGGGTTCATAGCGGGCTCCCGGTGAGGGTCAGGCCGTTATGAACGACGAAGGCATCCAACAGGTTAGGCCGGTAGCCGTGCTCTTCTCCGCCAGATTCGCGAATCGCATCGACCGATGGAACCTGGACGGTTCGAGGGGGACAAACAGCTCAAACGGCGCCAAGAAGCCTTCAGGTCGAGCGATAGGGCGCGCCTCTGGACGTAACCAGCCCGGCAAGAAGCGTGCTGGTCAGCAAGCTAAGGGCTAGGCGTTGCGATGAGGCGCCGCAGTGGAGCCGGGTCGTGAAAAGGCGCGGGCGTCCGGATCTCGCTCACGATGTTCCCAGACGCTCACGCCTCAGACCAGGAGACCCAGGGTTTCGGGCGCTTCCCAGGCGATCAGTTGCTCCTCATCCGTCAGCCACTCATAGCCCGGGATCGCGACCCTGTACTTGATCGCGCGGGCCTTGAACCGTGCGGTACTGACCGTCCTCGCCCGGATCGAACCCCGCCGGCAGGTAGCGCAGGAACTTCGGCTGAGTAAGCGTGTTGACCACCGTCGGCGGCACTCCAGCCCTGCAAGCTGCACCACGACAGGAACTCCCCGACGGTCCCCCTGATCGCGTTCGCGGTCCCCTCGCTGCGATACCGCACCGCGGCGCCCGGTTTGCGCGAGCGCGCCGGCATCGGCTCGTCCACCAGCCAGCGCATCATCGCCATCAGCTGCGGAAGGCTCGGGCCGGCCCAGTCCAGCCCATGACCTCGGCAGTACGACAAGTACAAGGCGATCCGGCCCGCGTAGGTCTTCTCGGTGTTGAACGCCCGCCCCGCCCCGCCAGGTACGCGCACGCCTCGACATGCAACCCGAAATCCTCATCATCAACCACCACCCACGACACCGACTCATCGGCGGCCACCGCTCGTTCAGCCCGGTAGTGCCGCTCGGCCGCACCCGACATGCCCAACATGCCGTACGGACACCCAAATACTGTGTGCCAAGTAGCCGCCCACACTACTTGAAGTACTTGCTGCACGACTGAGAGCCACCAAAGATAACGGCGGCCAGGCTGGCAGAGCAGTTGGGGGTGCATGAGCTGCCCCGGGTTGGTTGGAGGCTCCCAAGACTGGAAGGCTGGGAGTCGTGCCCGCACCGAGGAAGTACCCCCAAGAGCTGCGTGAACGCGCCATCAAGATGGTGTTCGACCTGCGTGAGGAGA
>NZ_JBEFAK010000052.1:0-62763 GCF_040137845.1 Nonomuraea sp. B19D2
CGCGAACGCCTCCGGCGGGAACAACGCTCGCCGGTGTTCGGCCAGGAACGCGAACACGCTCCCGGCCGGGATCAGCTCTCGGCACACGACCCACACCTCAGGCCCGGCCGGAACCCTCCAACGGCCCGTCATGACCCGAGTGTGAATCCCCGATTCCAGTCTGAAAAGGCCACCAAGATCTTCAGGACACTCCTAGGGCCTGTACGGAGTTGAGATCAGGGGGATTCGCCTGCGCCTTGGCCGGGATCCTGGTAGGCCATCGCCATGGCCCGTGGAGACCTCACCGATGAGGAATGGTTCTTGATCGAGCCTCACCTGCCTCTGGGTGAGCGGGGCTCAATCCCGGATCTGCGGCAGCAGTTCAATGCGGTGATGTGGCGTTTCCGTACCGGCAGCCCGTGGCGGGATCTGCCCGCCGAGTACGGGCCGTGGTCCACTGCCTATGACCGGTTCCGGTCGTGGGCGAAGACGGGCCTCTTCGAGCAACTGATGCAGGCGATGATCGCCGAGGCCGCTGCCCGAGGGCAGGTCGACCTTGACCTGGTCAGTGTGGACTCCACCACCGCCCGTGCCCACCACCACGCCGCCGGGATGGTCCTGGACGGAGAGTTGGTGAAGGCGCTGGAGGAGGCCACCAAGCAGGAAAAGGGGCTACGCCAAAGGGGCAAAACCCCCAAGACGGCCGGGGCGGCGGACCCGACGAAGACCGGGACGGGGGATGGGGGCGGACGCCGGCGGTTACGACTGCGGCGCAGAATACGGCTGAAGGCGGCCGAGCTGGGCCGGTCGCGGGGTGGGCTGACCAGCAAGGTCCATCTGTCCGCCGACCGGCGATGCCGTCCGCTGTCCTTCGTGCTGACCCCGGGCCAAGCCGGCGACAGCCCGCAGTTTCGCGCCGTGCTGTCCCGGATCAGGGTCCGCCTGCCTGTCGACCGCCCGCGCACCCGCCCGGGAGCGGTGGCCGCTGACAAGGCCTACTCCTCCCGCGGCAATCGCGCCTACCTGCGCCGACGCGGCATCAAGGCGGTCATCCCGGAGAAGAGCGACCAGGCGGCACACCGCAAGAAGCGCGGCTCCCGCGGTGGCCGCCCGATCAGCCATGATCCAGATCTCTACAAGCAGCGCAACACGGCGGAACGCTGCATTAATCGGATCAAGGAGTGGCGAGGACTGGCCTTCCGCTTCGACAAGACCCCCGAAAGCTACCTCGCCGGCCTTCATCTACGCGGAGCCATCTTGTGGATCCGAAGCCTTCAACCCATCTGAAGATCCGAAGTCCCGTGCAGGCCCGAGGGTGCATCCAACCGATCAGTTCATCGGCCAGGCGTACTCGAACTCGGGCAGCTCGAAACCCTGCTGGAAACGGCATATCCGCTCGTCCGTGCGGCGTGCGCCGTGTCGTTCGTAAAAGGCGATGGCGCGCGTGTTCGCACTGAGTACCTCCAGATAGACCTCCCTGCCGGGGTGCTCGTCCGCCGCCCACGCCAGCCCCCGCCGTAGCAGTTGCGTTCCAATGCCTGAGCCTATGCTCACCGGCCGCACGTGGAGGTTGTCAAGCAGGATCCGCTCATCGGGAGCCGGAAACAGGTAGACAAAGCCAAGCAGCTCTCCATCGTCGTGAGCGACGAACAGCCCTGAACCCTGCACAGGCGAAGCCAGCCGTTCCCGCCACAGCGTGAGCCGGTCATCGGTCAGGGGCCCGTTCAGGAAGCTGTCGGGCATGATCCCCGCATACGCCGAACGCCAACTGTCTACGTGCAGAGCAACGATAGGGACAACGTCGTCAATTTTGCCGTTTCTAATCTCCATGGCGCAGAGCATCCCATAGGGGAACGAGCTGGGGCGCGGGAGGCTCTGATCCAGCGATGACCCACCAAGCTGAATGATCAGCGCTGAACAACTTCATGATTTAAACCTCATACAGGTCCTAGATCTCCGATCGGCACGATCAGGGCCTGAGGGCGGCCCCTGGGAAAGGCCCAGACGTGCTTGCCGGCCGCGATCATCAGCCTGAGCGGCGCCTTGAGCCCCAGCCGGATCACGCGGACGGCAGCGCCGGCCGCCGGGGCGAGCGCGAACAGGTCACGTCCCCCACCGGCCAGCACACCGTTGGCGCAGGCCAGGAACGGCACCAGGCCCGCGGGAACGCCCACGAACCGCCGGGGCTCGCCCGACCAGGCGGAGACCCGCAGCAGCCCGCCCGCCACGCTGATCCACAGGGAGCCCGCGCACACGATCATGCTGCCGCGCTCGCGCGTGCCCAGGTCCACCTCCCTGGGGCCGCCGCGCAGCAGGGTGTCGCGTTTCGACGTCCACCACAGGCGCTCGCCCTGGACCGCGCACAGGTCCAGGCCGGGTAACGCCACCGGCTCGCCGAGGTGGCCGGGCTCGATGAGCCTGCGGGCCTGGCCGGCGCCGACCGCCCAGATCTCGCCGCCGCCCGCGAGCACCCTGCCGTTGAAGCGTGCGCTGGCGACCGGCACGCCGCGCTGGTCGAGCCAGTACACCCGGTCGGCCGAGGCCCCCGCCAGGGAGCCCTGCGGCAAGGAGTCCACGGGCGGGGCCGTGGCGAACGTCCTGGGCATCACGACGGTCCCCGCCAGCGCCCCGGGCATGCCCGCCGTGCCGGACACCGTGCCCGGCACCGCCGCCAGCGACCGTAACTCCGGCAGCTCGCCGGCCTCGTCCCCGGCGTCCAGCGGCGTGCCGGACGTCGTGTACGCACGCACCCCGCCGGCCCCCGCGCACCAGACCGAGGTGCCGTCCGACGCGGCCGCCCGGACTGGGCTCGGCAGCTCGATCCTTGTGACGGCGACGTCCATGCGCCGACCATAACCGCCGGAAATCCAGGTGCCCTACAGGGGTGCCCGGCCGCGGAGGGATCCCGGCATCAGACGAGGTCAGCGAGGCTGCGATCATTGTACGCATGCGTGTTGTGGTCATCGGGAGCGGCATCGTCGGAGCGAGCGCGGCCTACTACCTCAGCCTGCGCGGGGCGGCGGTGACCGTGGTGGACGGCGGGTACCGGGGCGAGGCGACCCAGGCGGGGGCGGGCATCGTGTGTCCCTGGGTGGACCATCCGGAGGACGACGACTGGTACCGGCTCACCCGCGAGGGCGCCCGCCACTACCCCGGGCTGGTGGAGGCGCTGGGCGAGGACATCGGGTACGCCAAGGTGGGCGCCCTGCTGGTGGCCGAGGACCCGGCCGATCTGGAGCCGGTGCGCGGTCTGCTGCGCCGCCGCTATCCCGGCGCGCCGGAGATGGGGGAGGTCATCGACGTGGACACCCCGTCCGAGTTGTTCCCGCCGCTGTCCGACACTCTGAGCGCGCTGCTCGTGCCGGGCGCCGCCCGGGTGGACGGCTGCTCGGTGCGCGACGCGCTGCTGCGCGCCGCCGTGGCTCATGGCGCGGAGGTGCGTACGGGTGCCGCGACCCTCACCCCGGACGGCGAGGTCTACCTGCACGCCCTGGCCCGCGAGGCCGTCACGGAGACCGCCCCGGCCGCACCCCCGCCCCCTGAGGGCGCCCCGGGGGAAGCCGCGGGGCAGGGCGGGTCCTGGCGAAAGGGCGCGCCGCTGGCGCCCGCGGCGGCGCAGGGACCCACGTCCACGAGAGCTCCCCGGTTCGCCGACGAGGGCGTACGGCTCGAGGCCGACGGCGTGATCGTGGCCGCGGGGGCGTGGACGGGCCAGGTGTGCCGGCCCCTGGGTGTGGAGCTTTCGGTCTTCCCCCGGCGGGGGCAGATCCTGCACGTCACCATGGAAGGCGTCGACACCGCGTGGTGGCCGATGGTGCTGCCGAGGGTCGGCCCGTACCTGCTGGGCTTCCCCGACTCGCGCGTCGTCATCGGCGCGACCGTGGAGGACGTGGGGTTCGCGCCGCGCGTCACCATGGGCGGGCTCGACGAGGTGATCAGGGCGGGGCTGCGAGTGGCGCCCGGGCTGTTCGCGGCGACGGTGACCGAGGCCAGGGTCGGCCTGCGCCCCGTGTACGCCCCCGGCCGGGCCCTCATCGGCCGGCTGGGCGGACGCGTGGTGGTGGCGACGGGCCTGAGCGCGTACGGGCTGACGGCGGGCCCGTTCACCGGCGAGATCGCCGCCGCGCTCGCCCTCGGCGAGGAGCCGCCCATCGACATCACGCCCTACGCCCCCGCCTGAGCCGCCCCTGACGGAAAAGCTCGACAAGCGTGCACGTAACATCGGAATCCTCCCCACCATGAGCCCGTGGGGAGGCCGCGTTGCCGCTGCTCGCACTCTTGATGCTGCTCCTGCTGGTGTCCTGCGCCACCGCGCCGCCCCCGCCGCCGCCTCCCCTGCCTTCCCCGCCGACCGTGCCCCCGAAGCCTCCCCCCGCGCCCAGAAGGCATCCAGTCAAGCGGCCGGCCGCGGAGGTGAAGGTCCCGTACGAGGCCGCGGGCGTTTACGAGGTCGTGCCCGGCGGCGCGCCGCCCAGGCGGGGACGCGGGGAGGTGGTGCGGTACCTGGTCGAGGTGGAGCTCGGCCTGCCGTTCGATCCGGACGCGTTCGCCGCTCAGGTGCACCGCACGCTCAACGACTCGCGCGGCTGGGCGCGTTTCGAGCGCGTCGACCACGGCCCGGTGCACGTTCGAGTCGCCCTGTCGAGCCCTGGGCTCACCGTCCGCCAGTGCCGTCCCCTCCGCACGGGTGGCGAACTGTCCTGCTGGAACGGCGAGCGCTCGATCATCAACGCCCGGCGCTGGGCCAAGGGCGTCCCGCAGTACGGCGGCGACCTGGCCGCGTACCGGAACTATCTGATCAGCCACGAGGTCGGCCACAGCCTGGGCCACGAGCACCGCTCCTGCCCGGGGCCCGGGCGCCTGGCCCCCGTCATGACCCAGCAGTCGAAGTCGCTGGGCCGCTGCCGCCCCAACCCGTGGCCCTTCCCTGACCGCACAGCGGGCGAAAACGAAGATCGGCAGCGATGACCGCGGCAGGGGTGTAACCAAGGTAAGCCCAAAAGCCACAATCGCGATCTTGAAGGTGCCCGGGTTGCGGTTCGGTGACTTCGGGGCGGGTGGGATGAGACCGCCGCTACGGCGAGCGCGGTGGATCGGGGGGTGAGGCCGGGCTTTGGGGAGAAGGGCGGCGGCGGGTGACCTCGATCGAGCGGACGGCGTATCCGCGGTTCAAGCGGCTGATTCGGCGCGTGAGCTGGACGAGGACGACGAGGGCGGGCAGGACTGAGTGCCTGTTCTCGACGGCTTGTGGTCCTGCAGCCGGCGAGACCACAGGCTCCGTTCATAAGGCTGCTTTCAGTGCAGGTCGAGCAGCATCACGTCATGGAGGTCCGCGCCTGTCCCCCATGGCCGCGCCTCGCCGATCTTGCGGTATCCCCAGGCCCGGTAGGCAGCCGACGCCGCCTTGCTGCCCGGGTGGACGTTCAACAGCACCCGCTCGGCCTCAATGCCGTCGAGCAGCGTCTCGTGCAGACGCCGCGCGATGCCCTGCCCGCGCCACGGTCCGCGCACGGCAAGTTCCATCAGCCCGAAGGTGCGGTGTCCGTCCTCCCGTCGCATCTCGTCGGGCACCGGCTCGGTCAGTTCGTCCCACCAGCCCGTGTCGGGGTCGAGCGGGTAGCCGTACGCCATGCCGACCGGCTTGCCGTCCTCGGTACGGGCCAAGGCAGCGCGGAAGTTGTGCTTGCGGGCCTGGGAGGGGAAACGGCGGAAGGCGGCGGCGACGTCGTCCTCGGTCTCGTTGTAGGGAGGCTCGGCGAACGCTTCGGCATAGATCAGCCTGAACGCGTCCTCGGCCTGCGCGGCGGCTGATCCGTCCATGCGCTCTATCGCGATGGTCCCCTGCTGCGTCATGTGGTGCCCCCTCGGACGGTCTCGCGAATGCGCTCGCCACACTCGCGGGCCGCGGCGCTCTCATCCCGGACCACGGCTCGCTTCAAACTCCCGGATCTTACCCGGCACCCGCGGAGAAGGGATGCCACAGCATGCGAGAGGCCACCCATCGGTGAGTCTCCAACGTCGTCGGAGCGATCCCCAGATCGTCGGCGAACATCTGCAGCCCCCACGACACCAGGCCGAGCGCCACCGTGGTGACCACGAGCCGCCGGACGACGACGACCGGCCGTACCTTCGACTCCGTTGAGACCCGGCGCATACAGCCACCTTGCCGCCCTTCCCGCCAACTCTCATTTGCCCAGCTCAAGAGTGCATACGACCAGGGGTTCGGCCGTCGCTCGGACGGCAGGCGGGCGAATGCCGTCCCCTGTCCAGGCCCTCTCCCCACCCTCGGCATGCCACCGGCCGTTGATCATCACGCCCATGGCGCGACTGCTGAGGCGGAGCGTCATCACCACGCATTCTGGCCGCGCCCTGACCAGGGGAAACGCGAACCAAGATCCACTCAATGCGGGTTCTGGGCGTATCTGGGCCAAGGGCCTGTCAGGGACGTCAGCGTTCAGTGGGTTCGGGAGGGTAGGTCAGCCGACGGAGCCGCTAAGGCTGCTGGTGCCGCCGCCGCTTGATCCCGAGCCTGCGGTGCTAGTGATGAGCTGGCCGTCGACGTAGGCAACGGCGCTCACCGAGCCGGCGCCCAGGCGCCGTATGGAAAGGCTCCAGGTGTCCTCGCCCTGTTCAGCGAGGGTGATGTCCTTCCGCCAGGGAGGCCTCACCTGGGGCTCGGTCGTGGAGCGGCCGTTGATGACGTACGTGATGGCGAAACTCCCCTCGCCCGTGACATCGAAGGTGAGCGTGTGCGGCTCGTCAGAGGAGCAGGCGGCCAGCAGCACGGTGGCGGCGACCGGCGCCAGCGAGCGCGCCCATCTGCCTGATGCCGAACAAGAGGCGGCCAATAGTCCAAGGGCCGCAACGAGTACCTGTTCGGCCCTCCTTCTAGCGGACCGGACCTCGACCTCCTTCTCCCTGGGAGGAGGAGCATCCCTTCCGCCAGCCAGCGCGCGTAAAGCCGTCATGGCATTCATCATCCCAACGATGACCGGGACCCCTCCCGCGCCGACGCCGAACGCGAGCGGATGCGCGCCGAACTGCATGCCCATCTGCCATCGTGGCGATGACCGATCCGTCATCGCTGACCCGGTTCGTGCCGTCTGGGTGCGCCGTGCACGACGTAGGCAAGATCACCAATGTACACATGCTGACCGACCCGCACCGCTCCCCCGGCAGTCACCGGCCTTCCGGTGATGAGGCCTTGGCCGCCCTGGCCCTGCTGGCCGACCTGCGCGACTGGCTGGCCGACGTCGAGCCCGACCTGATCCAGGCCGCCCGCGACACCGACGCCGCCGGCTCCGAGCCTGCTGATGCTGATGGCCGAATCCCGGCACAACGAACCGGAGAACCTGCGGCGCTACGTCAAGCCCTCACCGGACGCCATCACCGGGATCACGTAACCCTTGTGGAAATCAGCGGCCGCACAAGGAGCGCTCCCCGCACTTTGCTCCGGCTGCTCGCCCGGCCCGGGCGAGCAGCCGGTCCGGGACGCGGGGTGGGTTCGCCTGGTCACGTCGATTCGGCGGTCGTCTTCGCCCGCCAGGCCTCAACCTCCTGCTGGAGTTCCTCCGTCGAGATGCGGTACCTCAGCGTCAAGGTGACCAGCGTGTCGATCTTGTACGCTTCGCTCTGGATCTTGGGGTGGGCCTGGATGATCCTCAGCTCGTCGATGTACCGCTGACGCAACGCTTCGTCCTCCTTGGCCTTCCTTTCGTCCTCCAGGAACTTCTTGGCGTCGTCGATGTCTCTGAAGATCGATGTGGTGTTCTTGCCCGTCACGGCATCCTCGAGCTGTTCCCAATAGCGGTATCGCTCGAGCCCGCCCAGTCTGAGCTCGTTCAGCACGGCCTGGGCCTCGGCCTGCGCCTCCGCCAGCCACAGGTTCCGTACCTCGCCGCCCGCCAGCCAGGCGTGGCGTTCCATGGGCTGGCTCTTGTAGATCGGGAAGTTCACGCCGTCGACGTACGCGAGCCCGTCGTTCAGGGCGAAGAGCGATGCCTGCAGATAGTCGGGGTGGCCGGGCTTGATGCTCTGGTCCGTCAGCTTCGTCCCGAGCCACTCCTGATAGTTGTGGGTGTCCTCGTGGATGGCAGTGTCGAGGGCTTGGTCGAGGTCGCTCCACCCCCTGTGTCTGTGGTTGACCTTGATCTCGCCCTCCAGCCGATCGTACGCGCCGTAGTCCCGTACACCCGACCCGCTCTTCGTGTCGCTGAGAGTGATCTTCGGTGTCCGGTGGGACATGCTGAATTCCTCGGCGTGGATGGCGGCGGCCCGCGCGAGGGCGCTCTGCCGTTCCTCGTCCGTCAGGCGGTGCCAGCGGCGCATGTCACCGCGTAACTCCTCGCGAATCCTGTTGACGACCTTGAGCCGGATGCCCTGATCCCGCTGCTCGAATCCCGGATCGAGCTCCATCAGCGGATACAGGCGGCTGAGGGCCTCGACGCGCTCGGCCTGGTCGATGTTCACCCCGGCAGAGAGGAGGTCGCGGAGCAGGTTGCGCTTGGCCTCGAGGGACAGCGCCTGCAACTCCTCGATCTTGCGCTCGCGGATCTGGCGGGCGGCCTCGTGCCCAGCCAGCCTGCCTTGTAGGTCGAGCTGCTCCATCCACGCCATGTATTCGTTGACGTTCCCCGTTCTGACGGCCTCCGCCATGCCGTCGAGGATGGCGCGCCGCTCCAGCGGGTGGGTGGCCATCGCCGACATGGCCCGCGTCACTGGCTCATCCAGGCCTAGCCATTCCATAACTCCCAGGGCTTCGCCGAAGATCTCGTCCTTGGCCGTGCGGGCCTCCAAGTCTTTCGCCTTGATCATGCCGAGGTCGATTCTGGGGTCCCGTTTGTCCAGCGCCTCGACGATGCGCGTGATCATCTCGGACCGGTTGGCCAAAACCATGGGGTGGACTTCGGGAGGGGATGGCCGGTCGGTCGTCATGGGCGTCGGAGTGAGTTTGACTTGCAGGTCCCGCTTCGTCTTGGTCAGCGTCGTGCCGCCCTCGGCCTTGGCCTCGGTGCTCGCGCCGGTCAGCTGATCAAGGAGGCGATCGAGGTCGGCGGCGCTGGAGCAAGTCCGCGGGCGCCAAGTCTTTTTCGTGCCCGAGACTTACCGCTCTTGGGATTAGTGGGTTTCATGCCGCTTCCCCTGTACGTCGCCCGGCGGAATCTCCTTGTGGATCACCACCGTAAGGAGCGTTGTCGACGGCGCGTGAATACTGCATCAGGCGCACATTCCGTGATCGAACCCTCGCCAGTCGGGCAGGACGCGTTTGCGCAGGAGATCGGGGTTGGCGCGGCCGTACTTTGCCGCGTGAGCATCGTAAAGTCACGTGGAATCAGGCCGTGGGATGCGGCACGAGAACGCGATTCTAGCGGTTTCGCAGGTTGCACTGCTCTATATCCAGCTTTATGTCAACCGGCTGTCCCTTCCAGCCGGACCTGGGCTGTGGGCCACGGTTCCTGCCAGCACTACACCCCCGGCACGCGCGGTCGCCGGCAGGGGCTGCCGTCGGGTGCGGGAGCGATGACCGGTAGGTTCATCGGACCGGAACAGGTCGCCGCTCTGGTGACGCGGCTGTCGCCCGACGCCGGGAGCAACAAACGGCGGGGACAATCTGCGCGGTCTGACCTATCGCGATATATCGTATAGCCGGGAACACAGGGGAATCCCGTTCGGTTGGGCGGGATGGACAGACTTTCCAGGGGAGTGTGGGCGATGGCAGGAATGCGGACGGCACGGCGGATCCTCGTGGGTGGCGTGACCCTGGCCGCGGCGGGCTGGGCGTTGCGCGAGGTCCCCGCCGAGCTGGGCGTGCGGCCTCTGGCCTCGGGGCCGGACCGGGTGGCGAGGATGCGGCGTTCGCCGCAGTTCAGGGACGGCACGTTCGTCAACCCGATGCCGGAGCCGACCAACCTGATGACCACCCCGCCCGCCGGCCTGCTCGGCGAACTGGCCAGGAACAAGGAGCAGCGCCGCCCCGGCGGCATCGTCCCGCTGCGCGTCCCGCCGTCCGATCCGCCACCCGCCGAGGGCGTCCGCGCGGTCTGGTACGGCCACGCCTCCACGCTGGTGGAGATCGAGGGCAAGCGGGTGCTGTTCGACCCGGTGTGGAGCAAGCGCCCCTCCCCGTCGCAGCTCGTCGGCCCCAAGCGGCACCACCCGATGCCCATCGAGATCGGCGAGCTGCCCGTGATCGACGCGGTCGTCATCTCGCACGACCACTACGACCACCTCGACCTGGCGACCGTGCGCTCCCTGCTCAGGACGCAGAAGGCCCCGTTCCTGGTGCCGCTGGGCATCGGGGCGCACCTCGAGCGGTGGGGCGTGCCGGCGTACCGGATCATCGAGCTCGACTGGGAGGAGGAGGCCCAGGTGGCGGGGCTGCGCTTCGTCGCCACGGCGGCCCGGCACTTCTCCGGCCGGGCCTTCACCCGCAATGACACGTTGTGGGGGTCCTGGGTGGTGGCGGGGGCGAACAAGCGGGTCTTCTACGCGGGCGACTCCGGCTATTTCGAGGGCTATCGCGGGATCGGGTCGGAGCACGGGCCGTTCGACCTGACGCTGATGCCGATCGGCGCCTACAGCCCCGCCTGGCCGGACATCCACATGAACCCGGAGGAGGCCGTCAACGCCCACCTCGACCTGGGCGGCCAGCTGCTGCTGCCCGTCCACTGGGCGACGTTCACGCTGGCGCTGCACCCGTGGGCGGAGCCGGTGGAACGGCTGTGGCGGGAGGCCAAGGCCCGGGACGTCAAGATCGTCGTACCCCGGCCCGGTGAGGCCGTCGAGACCTCCGACGCCCAGGCGGTGGAGGGCTGGTGGGAGATCCTCAGCTGACCCGCTTCGAGTGGGCGGCCTGTCGCCGCGTCTCCCACTGACCTGCTTTGAGCGGGAGACCTGTCGCCGGGTCTCCCGCTCGGCCGGTCGGCCGGTCGGGCGGTCCGGCGTGGCGGGGCGGCCTGGGCGTGGGCCGAGGACCCCCCCGTACAGTCTTGGGGTGAGCAACCTCGAGCTTGACCCGCAGGAGATCCGCTGCGGCGCCGACGCGGGCCCCGACGTGGAGGCCGCCGGCGAGCTGCTGGTGGGGCGCGCGGTGCCGCTGGGCGGGCCGCGCGCGATGACCGTGAGCAGGACTCTGCCGGGCGCGCACCGGCGCATGATCGGCGCGTGGTGCTTCGTGGACGCCTTCGGGCCGGAGCGGGCGACGATGCGGGTGCCGCCGCACCCGCACACCGGCCTGCAGACCGTCAGCTGGCTGGTCGCGGGCGAGGTGCTGCACCGCGACAGCCTGGGCACCCTGCAGGAGGTACGCCCCGGGCAGCTCAACCTCATGACCGCCGGTCGCGGCATCTCGCATTCGGAGGAGTCGCCGGAGACCGTGCTGCACGGGGTGCAGCTGTGGGTGGCGCTGCCCGGCGAGCACCGGCACACCGGGCCCGCGTTCGAGCACCATCCGGTGCTGCCCACGCTGGCGAGGCCCGGTTTCGAGGCGACCGTGATCATGGGGTCGCTGGGCGGGGTCTCCTCCCCCGCCACCGCCTTCAGCCCGCTGGTCGGGGCCGAGATCGCGGTCGACGGCGCGTGCGAGGTGCCGCTCTCACCCGGGTTCGAGCACGGGGTGCTGCTGCTCGACGGCGCGGTCGAGCAGGTGTCGCCCGGGTCGCTGACGTACCTGCCGCCGGGGCGGTCCGGGCTGCGGCTGTCGGGGCGCGGGCGGGTGCTGCTGATCGGCGGGGAGCCGTTCGGCGAGGAGATCGTCATGTGGTGGAACTTCGTGGGCCGCTCCCACGAGGAGATCGCCGCGTTCAGGAAGGACTGGATGGAGGGCGAGGGGTTCGGCGCCGTCGAGGGGTTCGACGGCGCGCCGCTCCCCGCGCCCGTCCTGCCGGCCACCCGGCTGAAGCCGCGCGGGCGGGTGCGCTAGCTCCGGTACGTGTAGACGACGCTGAGGTCGGCGGCCCCGACCGGGACCTCGGCCAGCAGGCGCACCACCTTGCCGGTGAAGTCGATCACCTGGATCTGCTGCCGCTCGCCCGTGCCGTCCGGGCTCACCCAGCAGACCAGATGATCGTCGTCGAACCAGGTGGCCAGGCCGTTGCAGGGCGACTCGATCCGCTTGACCTCGGCTCCGGTCTGCGCGTCGTACACGCAGTTGTTGCCGCTGTTCAGGCCGGGACAGTCGGTGACGAACAGCCCGCCCGACGGGGAGAACAGCGCGTCGGCTATGCCGGCGCCCACGTTCGGGATGCGGCGGACGCGCGTGCCGCCGGCGTCGAAGAAACGCAGGGCCTGCTGGTCGGTGTCGTTCGACATGGCGACCACGCCGGTGTCCGCGCCGTCGAAGCCGTACCTGATGTCCTTCAGCGAGCCCTCCCTGAGGGAGGCGATCGTGGCCGTCCTGGCGGCCACGTCCAGGATGGCGAAGCCGGTCGACTGCCAGACGTCCTTGACCGGGTTGCCGACGTTGAGCAGCAGGCGGGTGCTGTCGCGCGACCAGGCCTGGATGTACGCGCTGAGCGGCTGCTTCGTAGTCCTGACCGAGAACTGCTCGCCCGTCGTCTTGTCGGTGATCTCCACGGTGTCGTAGTGGTCGATGAAGGTCTTGCCGCGCTGGGCGAGGTAGCGGCCGTCGGGCGAGAGCATGGCCTCCCACTGGTCCTGATACTTCCTGAACGCTCCCGTCAGGGACTCGCGGGCGTAGTACACCCATTCCTTGCTCTTGGCGTCCCTGACCGTGTACGTCGTGAGCCTGACCGGGTCGTCCGGGCTCTCGTAGAACGTGGCGGCGGTGCCGGGGAGCCTGATCGGGGTGAGGTTCGCGCTCGGGACCGGGGACGCGGTGGGGCTCGGGGAGGTCGTGGTGGTGGCGGGAACGGGTGTGGGGAGTGCTCCCTGCTTCTTGGACGGCAGGTTGATGACGGTGACCACGACGATGGCGATGGCCGCCACCAGCGCCACGCCCGCGATCGCGCCGCCGATCAACCAGTTCTTCCTGTTGGACGGGGGTGGGGGCGGGGGGCCGTACGGAATGGTCCAGGGTGGCGTTCCCGGCTGCTCGAAGGGGGCGGGAGGCTCGAAGACCGGCCGCCCGGCGGGAGGCGGCGGCTGGTCGCCTGCCACCGGGCGGTACTGGAGGTGCGACGGCTGAGGGTACGGCGGCTGGCCGGGCCACGGCTGCAGGCCGGACCCGGAGAGCTGATCGCCGCCGGGCGGTTGCCACCGAGGTCCGCTTCCCACCGAAGGCGCGCCACCCGCCGGCGGTGCACCACCCGCAGGAGCCGTGGCCCCAGGAGCCGTGGCCGCAGGAGCCGTCGCCGCGGGGATGCCGCCGACCGTGGCGGCCGCCTGGTGGAGTCCGTCGGGGATCGGGGCCGGGTGCTCCAGGAGGCGGTGGATCACCTGCTCGGCCGTCGGGCGGCGGGCGGGGTCCTTCGACAGGCAGGCCGCGACCAGCTCCCGCAGGAAGCCCGGAAGCCGGGCCAGGTCCGGCTCGCCGTTCAGCACCCGCTGCAGGGTCGCGGGCACCGTGTCGGCCTGGAACGGCCCCGTCCCGCCGGCCGCGAAGACGATCGTGCTCGCCCAGGCGAACATGTCGGCCGCCGGCCCGACGGGATCGCCGAGGAGTTGCTCGGGCGCCAGGGACAACGAGCCGCTCACGGGCACGGTCGCGCTGGAGGTGGCGTCGAGCGCGGTGGCGATGCCGAAGCCGATCACCCGGGGCCCTTCGCTGCCCAGCAGCACGTTGGCGGGGTTGAAGTCGCGGTGGACGATGCCGGCCTGGTGGATCGCCGCGAGCGCGGTGGCGGTGCCGATGGCCAGCCGGTGCAGCGCGGGCCCGGTGCGGGCCCCCTCCTCGCGCACCGCTCGCTGGAGCGTCGGCCCGTCGACGTACTCGCTGACGATGTACGGACGGTCCTGGTGCACGCCGGTGTCCAGCACCTTCGCGGTGCAGAACGGAGCCACCCGCTGTGCCGCCGCCACCTCGCCGGCGAACCGCTCCGCCGCTGCCCCGTCACCGGCCAGCTCGGCCCGCAGCCATTTGACGGCCGCCCGTCTCCCCTGTTCATCCACGCCTAGATAGACGACGCCCTGAGCGCCCTCTCCCAGTCGCCCCCGGATCTCGTAGCCCCCGAGACCAGCCGGATCCCCTGCTCTGAGCTCAGTTATCGACGGCATAAGCGAATTATGGGCGGCTAATCTTGCAAACCGCTTTCATGAATTGTGCCCCCACCTCTCGCCGGCGTACTTCCCTTACGTCAACCGGGCCGCCGCGAGCGATCCCCGGCCGGCTCTGGGACGAGCTGTTCGAGGCGATGGATTGTGCGCGCGATCGGGCGTTGCTCGAGGTCTTTGTCTCTCCGGCGGGGCCCGAGTTGCTCGACTTCGAGACGCGAAGCGTCCGTCGTCGAAGCTTCTTGTGTATGTCAGAGCTGAGGCAGGCGTTGATGGAGGGGCGGAGGCTCAGGACCCGGCGGAGCCTGACCACGAGATCGGGAGGATCTCGAAGGATGCCGGTGATTTTAAATCGATGTACACCTCGCCGGGAGCACTTCAATAATGAGCCGGTGATCGAAAGGTTCAATCCGTCGATGGTTCATGAACCGGCCGGCTACAGCGACATCCTGTCCGCGGTGTGGTGGCAGCTCAAGGCATCACCGCGGGCGCACTTGCCCGGCTCGACCACCTCGTCAGCACACCGGGGACCGAATACCGCTACTGCAACGCCGGCTACGTCTGCCTGGCCGTCATCATCGAACGCGCGGCGAGCCGGCCGCTGCCCGACTTCGCCCGCGAGCACGTGTTCGCCCCGCTCGGGATGGCGAGCAGCCGGTACTGGCCTGGCCCGGCCCGGCATCCGCCCGGAGCCGTACCCCTCGACCCGCACTACCCGGCACCGCTGTCCCTCGGCGACGGCGGGGTCTGGTCCACAGCCACGGACCTCATCCGCTGGAACCAGGCCCTGGAACGCGACGAGCTGGGCGTCTCCGCGCTCCTGCAGACGCCCGGCCGCCTGGACGACGGCACGCGGCTCGACTACGCGTGGGCCCTCGGCGTCCGCGAGCACGCAGGCCGGCGGATCTACCGGCACGGCGGTAGATGGGCCAGGCTGAGCGCGGCGCGGGGAAGAGGTTCGCGTCGCCCGTGGCGGCCTCAGCCACCCCGAGTGCGGCGCGCGCCTACGGCTTGGGGAGGCGGGCGAGGGCCTTGGGGGCCAGCTTCTGGGCGAGGGAGCACAGCTCCTGCCTCGACGAGTCGCCGGTGACTCCCACTGAGACCACCTCGGTACGGCCCTTGGCGGTCGGCCCGGCCTCGCCGTACTCGACGTCGACCGCGCAGCTCGGCAGGCTGGGCCCGAGCAGAGTGCTGTTCTCGTCGGCGGGGCGGTAGTTCACCGCCGCGGGGCGTCCCCCGACCGTGAGCGGGCGTCCCTCCAGCGCGTCGTCGAGGTGCTGGAAGAGGACGTACAGGTGCGGTTCGTCGATGCTCTTGCCGCCCCAGGTGCAGCTCTGGCCGGTGAACTCGGCGTGCCGCTCGCCAGGGTCGATGTCCGGGACGCGCGCCGCCTCGCTCTTTTTGACCAGCTCGCACGCGTCCTGGTTTGCCAGCGAGTCCGGGGCGTGGCGGGCGGAGGGAAGATCGCCGGACTTGAGCAGGCGGATGACGGCACCGGCGGCGGTGTCGGCGATCCGGCAGGCGCGAGAGCCCGACTCGTCTCCGTAGACGCCGATCGCGACCGTCGCGATCCGTTCCCGCACCACCACGTCCCGCGTGCAGTCCTTGTCGCCGGTGAGCTCGCCGACGCCCTCGTTCTCGTAGACGGTGACGCCGTCCCGTTGTACGGGTGTCGGTGCCGGATCGCCCACGGCCACCTCGCTCGGTCCGGCCTGCAGGTCCACGAAGACCGAGACGGACTCGTCGTCCGGTCCGTCCAGCAGGATGTCGCACTGGCCGTAGCTGATCCCCCTGTCGTACTCGACCTTCCCGAACTCCGCCAGCACATTCTCGTCGATCAGCTTGCAAGGGTCGGCGCCCCGCAGCTCCTCGGGGGTGACGGACAGGGAGACCGTGCTGGGCGCGGATTGTGGGGCGCCGGCCGAGGCGTCAGCAGGAGCGCCCGAAGACGCGTTGTCCTGTGCGGAGCATCCCGCGGCGAACAGCGCGATGGCCGACGCCGCCGCCGATACCGCCGCCGTGGTACGGCCGCGCCAACCCCCGTATGCAGCCGTGTGCGCATCGTAGCTGCGCCGGGTGCCCGCCAGTTCGGCGCCGACGGGATCGCTTGGCGAGCCACTTCGAGACCTGCGAACAAGGCGCCGCAGACCACGTGCAAGCTGAGACGTCATCGGATATGGGCCAGGGCAGCAGCGGCGACCGACGCCCCCGCGGGACACGTTGTATCCTGCGACACCCCGGGGTCCGGAATGGTCGTCGTGCCGATCAAGCGATCGACATCGTCCACCGCGACGAAGATGAAGCAGATCCGCTGAAACTCGGCCTGCACGGCCTTGTGCAGGCCCACCGGCACCTGCGAGACGCGCCCGTTCTTGGTCATGGTCCGCGCGTAGGACAGTGGTAGATCCAGTGCGAGGCTGACGTTCTGGCCCGCCAAATTCCACGAGCACGCCGCCCCGTGCTTGCCGGACTCCTGTTTCCCCGGGCTGCTGATTCCGAGAGCCGCGAGGTCGTGCTCGTCGAGAGCGAGGCACGGCCGCGACGCCAACTGCGCTTGGGTGTACTTGCCCGGCTGCGCGGCGGCGGGGGCGGAGGACGAGGCGGGGGCGGAGGACGAGGACGTTGGATGGGGGGACGATGGCCGCGGACCGGCCTGCCCGTTCGAACACCCGGCGCTGAGCAGGCTCACGGCAAGTACAAGCACAAGTCCGGCTTTTCGGGGGGAGCGCCCGCCCCGAGGACGCTGATCGAGATCGGATCGCGGCATATCGGCACGGTAGCGGCGCCGTCCCGGGACCGGTCCCCGCACGTCCCCACCGGGCCGCCCCTGACCGGCGGGACGCCCCAGCCGCCACGGCTGATCGGTGCACACGACCATGAGGCCGGGACGCCATAGGCCGGCCTCGGGGGAACAACGGAGCACCTGGGCCGGCGTCCTGCTCCCGGAGCTGTCCCAAACCCCAAGAAAGCAGCTGTGAGCCAGATCACGGTTGAGGTTGACCTTGGGTCAGGGTGGAAGCTCGGCGCAGCGGCACGACGCCGACCGGACATAACAGCTTTGAAGGAGCAAACCACCATGTCCATCGCCCTTTCCGGCCAGGACAAGAGCACCCTGCGGACCGCCGCGTACGGCGCGGTGTCGTTGATGGCCGCCGCCACCGGCTCGCCCCACAAGGCCGCCACGAGTGCCTCCATCGCCCTGACGTCGGCGACCGGTCTGGTCGGGCACGTGCTCGCCGCGAACGCCAAGGACATCGAACTGAAGGGCAAGACCGTCGCCGAACTCGCCGACCGGGTACTGCCGGCCCTGGCCGCAGCCATGAAGCTGCTCGGCAAGCAAGCTCCGGCAGAAGCCGGCAACTTCCGCAGCACCATCCTGCTCGCCATCGAAGCCGCCCAGGTCCACCAGGACAAGCCCAGCACCACCACGGCCGAGATGGCCCGCAAGATCACCGCGGCTCTCGACGCCGCCGGGGCGGCCACTGCGGACAGCGGGGCTGCGCCGGCGGCTGCTGCCGGGCAGGATCGCCCGGAGCTGCAGAAGGCGATCGAGGAGATCGTCGATTCCGGTTTCGCCGGGGTGTCGTTGCGCGTGCACGATGAGCGGGGCGAGTGGGTCGGCAGCGCCGGGGTGGCCGAGCTGGGCGGGGCCGCGAAGCCGCCGACGAACGGGTATGTCCGGATCGGCAGCAACACCAAGACCTTCACCGCGACCCTGGTGCTGCAACTGGTGGCCGAGGGCAAGGTCGGGCTGGACGATCCGGCGGCGGACCACCTGCCCGAGTTCGGGCTGGACGAGCGGATCACGGTGCGGATGCTGTTGCAGCACACCAGCGGCGTGTTCAACTTCAGCGGCGAGGTCTACGACGACGGGACGGTCGTGCCGGGGATCCCCGCCCCCTACGGCACCACGGGCAAAGAGTGGGTGGGCAACCGGTTCAAGACCTACCGGCCGCAGGAGTTGGTGGAGCTGGCGTTGTCCAAGCCGGCGCGGTTCGAGCCGGGGGCGGGCTGGAGCTATTCCAACACCAACTACGTGCTGGCCAGGCTGCTGATCGAGAAGGTCACCGGCCGTTCGGTCGCCGAGGAGATGCAGCGGCTGATCCTGGGGCCGCTCGGGCTGTCGGGCACCGTGGTGCCGGACGCCTCGCCGGAGATCCCCGAGCCGCACGCCCACGCCTACTACCGGTACGAGGACGCCGGCGAGCAGAAGACGGCCGACGTCACCCGCCAGAACCCCTCCTGGATCTCCAGCGGCGGTGACATGATCTCGACGACCCAGGACCTCCACACGTTCATCTCCGCGCTGGTGGGCGGCAAGCTCCTGCCGGCCCCGCTGCTGGCCGAGATGTGCACGCCACACCCGACGGGCATCCCGAACATGGACTACGGCCTGGGAGTGTTCGTGTTGAACACGGACGGCGGCACCGTCATCTCCCACAACGGCGGCATGGCGGGCCACGCGGCGCTGATGTACAGCACGCCGGACGGCAGCAAGACCCTGACCGCCGCGCTGAACTGCGTGGACGACGCCGACTTGGCCATCGCAACAGCATTCCGGTACGCCCAGCAAAGGCTCGTCAACGAGGTGTTCCGCGGTGGGCAGGCCGATCCGGCCCAGCCTGAGCACCTGTGACCCGTACGCCTCGAGGGGCGATCCCTTCCGGCCGTGCATCAGGTAGCACGCGAACCTGGGCCACGCCGAGCTCAACGGGCTCGGCGCGGCCCGTCCACCTGCTCGGCCGTGGTGTGCGCGGTCGCCGAGCTCGAGCACAAGACAGGCTGAGCACATGAGGAACGGAGTCACGATCGGGCAGGCGGCGGCATTCGTCGGCGTCACGGTGAAGACGGTGCGGCACTACCACAAGCTCGGCCTGGTCGAGGAGCCGGACCGCGACAGCTCCGGCTACCGGCGGTACGGATCGGCCGATCTGTTGCGGCTGGTGCAGGTCCGGACGCTGGCCGCCGCCGGGGTGCCGCTGGCCGAGATCCGGCCCCTGCTCGACGCCGACGCCGCGCTGTTCGCCGCCGCGGTCGCCGACGTCGAGCGGCAGCTCACCGAACGGATCGAGGAGTTGATCGCGCGGCGTGACACACTGCAGCGGCTCGCCGATGGCGACCGGGCTCTGCTGCCCGACCGCGCTGTGGCGCTGCTGGAGCGGATGTCCGGCCTCGGCTTCCCCGCGGCGGAGGTGGCGGCCGCCAGGGAGGGCTGGGTGCTGGCCAGGGCCCTGGTCCCAGAGGGCTTCGACGACTACCTCACCCATGTCGAGCACGCCCTCGAAGACGCCCGGTTCGTCGCCTTGATCAAGCGCGGCGCCGAAGCCGCGGCCTGGGAACCGGACGACCCGCGCATCGCCGAGCTCGCCACCGCCGTCGCCGACCACTTCCTCGCCAACCCCGCGCTGCTGAAGATCGTGACCGGTCTGCAGGCCCGCACCGAGGCCGCGACCCGATACAACCTGATCGCCCTCCACGGCGAAGAGCAGGGATCGGCCACGGCCCGGGGAGTGGCGCTCGTCGAGACCAAGCTCCGCGCCGCAGGCATCCGTATCCCCAGCGGACCTCGATAGCCGCCGCGACCCCACTACCTGCCCTTGCCCGGATCTCCTGGCGGGGCCACCCGTTGCCGTGCGCTTTTCCGCGGCCCTGCCTGAGGATTCCGGACGGGGCCGCTCGTCATCGTGCCTATCCGCGTCATCCGGCCCGCCTTGGGGTGGCCGATCCTCTCGAACAGCTTCCGCGCCCGGTCGTGGTCGGCCAGGGCCGCCTCGTTGTCGCCCAGCTCCCGGTGCAGCTCGCTGATCGCCGTCGAGGCGTGCGCCTCCCCGAGCGGATCGCCGAGCTCGCAGTACATCTCGCGGGCCCGCACCAGGCTGGCCATGGCGGTCCGGTGATCGCCGGTCCGCTGCTGGACGTGGCCGAGAGTGTGCAGGGCGCTGGCCTCGCGCAGACGGTTGCCGATCTCGCCGTGCAGCCTCATGGCCAGGGTCAGGTCCGCCACCGCCCGCGCGTAGTCACCGGACCGGTGCCGCACCACGCCGAGGGCGATGAGCGTGTCGGCCTCCCCCACCCGGTTGCCGGACGCCCGATGCGTCTCCAGAGCGCACCAAAGAAAGACTGCTGTTTGTCAGGCGAGGGCGGCGATCTCGATCCGGGTGCGGTCGGCGGGGGACACCAGGCAGGGAAGCACGACGTTCCCCTGCTTCAAGCGCTCCTCCATGGACGAGGCGGGCCGGGCCGTACGCTCGATCTCGTACGGGCTGCCGGCCCGAGGGGTCACCCGGAGCCGCAACCACCAGACGTAGCGTCCGTTGAGTTTGTTGTCTGTCTTGTCGGCCTTCAGCACCGCCGCGTCGCACGACAGCGCCGCCGCGCGCTCCGCCGGCGTGAAAGTGCTCAGCGCAGCGGATTCCAGGCCCGCGAGCGAGAAGTGGCCCATGGCGAGTATCCCCGCGGCCAGGAACAAGATCACCCCCGTGACGTACGCCCCGACCCGGGTGTGTGGCCGCCGCCTCAACACGAGGAACAGCACCACGCCCACGATCATCGCAACCACGGCGACTATCCCGAAGACGGTCGATGCCATTGTTCTTTCCTCACGCTGAAAGGGCGAGCCCGGCGGCTGACCTTGTCCGTTCCGATGCCGGTAGTTGATCAGCTGTCGTTTGCATGGCGACTGCAGCCTGCCTGATTGGCAGGTTGGAAGGAGCCGAGATGAGGCTGCGGCTGATCGACCCGCTGGTGGTGACCGGCCCGTGGAAGCGGCTGGTGTTCGGTCATCCGGCACCGGCCCGCAGCCCGCGCCCGCCGACGCGAGAACGGCGCGCTGTGAACTCCAGCCGTCAATAGACCGAGATGTGCGGATGGTCGTAGTGGTTGGCCGTCGTGCCGCCCCGGTCGGACATGGTGCGCCAGGAGCCCGTCCTGGCGTGCCAGATCCGCTGCCGGTAGATGATGTACATGATCCCGAGCCGCTTGGCGTTCTTGATGGCCCACGCCGAGATCTGGTTGCCACGCTCGACCTCCGCCGCCGACGGCATCGCGCCGCCCCGGCTCAGCATGAAGTCGCAGGCCCGCCCGAGTGGATGCTCGCCGCCGTCCTGGATCGCCCGGTAACACCCGATGCCGTTCGGAACATCGAACCGTTCCTTGATGAGCTGCTTGACCAGCCGCATCCTGGGCGTGATGTTGTCGGACCCGCCGGGCAGCTGCGGCACCCACGTGCCGTCCGGCCGCCGCACCCCCGGCGCCGTGTACAGCTGATCGATCTTGTCCTTGATCCGCTCGATCTGCTTCTCGGCCTTCTTCTTGCGCTTCTCCAGGTCGTCGGCCGTCCGGGAGAGCTCCTTGGTGCGGGCGTCGGCCTCGTCCTTGGCCTGCTGGTGGGCGTCCCTGACCTGGGCGTAGCCGCGTAGCCGGGCGTCCTGGAGCCCGATCAGGTGCTGGTTGAGCGCCATCCGGCCGAGAAGCGATGCCGGGTCCTGGGTGCTGATGAGGAGGGCGAACTGGCCGGGTTCGCCACCGACGTACTGGCTGACGGCCATGGCTCTGAGCTCGGTGGACTCGCGTTCGTAGACGGCCTGGGCGGCGGCCAGCTTCTCGCGCGCGGCTTTTTCGGATTTTTCCGCTTTTTGCTGGGCGATTCTGCTGTTGTAGTACTCGGTGATGAGCTTGTCCGAGTCCTTCTGGAGCGCGGAGAGCTCCTTCTTGAGCTGCTTCACCGTGGGCTTGGGTTCAGCCTGCGCCGGAGCCCCGGCCATCAGGAGCACCGCGCCGAGCGCCGTCACCGAGAGAGTCCGGACTGGACCGCGTAGCCGGTCGGCACGGGACGCAACCGCCACACTTCTCCTTACCCCGAGCCGCAGGGCAGGTTCCGGTCAGCGTTTTATTCAGGCCGGGGGGCGCGCCCTCTATCCGACTGCTGATAGTAGAGGATGACGCCACCCGGCACACAACTTACGACTTTTCGGTATCGCGCGGTCGCCGTGCCCTTCGCACCGCGATCTGCCGTCCGACCAGCACCGAGCCCGGTACGACCACCAGCCCCAGGAGGCTCGATCCCAGGCCGACGCCGACGTCGGCGTTCAGCAGCCCGTCGCCCTCGCCGCTGAGGAGCGGCACGTTGACCGAAACCTTGACGGAGACGGAGATGAGCGGCTCCCTGTTCCTGGCCGGAGGGGGCGTGTTCGGATCGGGCGCCCTCGTGGTCGGCGGCCGGGTGGCCGGCGGCTCGGTGTCCGGCGGCCTGCTCGTCGGTGGCCGGGTGGCCGGCGGCTCGGTGGTGGGCGGACGCGTGCTCGGCCGGCTGGAATCCGTCGGCTGCCGGGTCGTCGGACGGTTGGACGGCTCCCGGGTGGAGGTGGGGGGCTGGGTGCTGGGTCCGCCCCCGGTCGGTCGGACCACGGGTGGAACGGTCGGGATCGTACTCGGCTCACCGGCGTACGTGACGGTCGGCGTACCCGGGATGGACTCGCTCGGGGTGGGCTCCGCAGAAGTGGGCGCCGCAGAGGTCGGCGCGGTGGGCGTGGGCGAGGCGGGCACCTGGGTGCGCGGCGGGGCGGACGTGGCGGGCGGCAGCGCGACACCCGGCCCCGGTTCAGGGGAGTCGGCCCAGATCACGAACGCCGACGTCACCGCGGCCGCAGTCGCCAGCACCAGCCCGCCCGTCACCGCGAACTTGCCCGCCGGCGTCAGCGTCGTCTTGAACACGCTGGTGGTGCTCTCCGCGGCAGCCGCCTGCGCCCTCGACAGCAAGGCGGCCAGCGGCACGGCCAGGGCGCCAAGCCCGGCCCGTCCGCGCTGATCCCATTCGTCCCCGTACGCGGTGAGCGCGACGTCCTCCAGCTCGGTGAGGAACGCCTCCGCCGAGCCGGGACGCCCCGCCGGGTCCTTGGCCAGGCCGTGTTCGAGCAGCGGGCGCAGCGGCTCGTCGATGTCCTCCAGCGGGGGCGACACGTGCTGGTGCTGGAAGGCGAGCGCCGCCGCGTTCTCGCCCTGGAAGGCCCGGTGGCCGGTCAGGCACTCGTAGAACACCAGCGTGGCGGCGTACACGTCGGTCGCGGGGCTGGCCGGAGAGTCCTCCCACTGCTCGGGAGCCATGTAGGAGGGGGTGCCGACGAGGGCGGCCGTCTCCCCGAAGTGCGCCGCCACACCGAAGTCGACCAGCTTGCTCTCGCCGTCCTGGGTGATGATGACGTTCTCGGGTTTGAAGTCCCGGTGTACGACCCCGCGCCTGTGCGCCTCGGCCAGCCCGAGCAGCGCCCCCTTCAGGACCACGAGCGCCGACTCGGCGCCCGTCGCGCCCTCGTGCTCCAGCAGCCGCCGCAGCGTGACGCCGTCGACCAGTTCCATCACGATGACGGCGTCGTTGTCACCCTCGACGTACTCCAGCAGCCGGGCGGTATGGGGACTGTCGATCTCGCGGATGACCTCCGCCTCCGCCCGGAACCTCTCCACGAACTCGTCGTCCGCGCGTAACGGCTCGGACAGATGTTTGATCGCGACGGACTGCCCGTCTGAGTCCCGTACGGCGAGCATCACCCGCCCTGTCCCGCCGTGTCCGAGTTCCCGGATCTCGGTGTAGCCGGGAACTTCCATCCTGGGACCTCCTGACCGGATAAAGATCCTTATGTCAGGACGCTAACCTGGGGTCACACCCTGTGTCGAGTCCCTTCACGCGAGTGATCACCCTGCTGCCCCAATCGATATTTTTACTACTCCCCATAGTAGAACCCGCCGATCATTCCCCGGCCCAAGACGACAGACGGTCAACCACGCCCTAATTCCTATATGTCCCCATCTGTCACTACGATTCCAGCGTGTCCCCAGAGCAACACCGCACGACAGCCGTCTTCGTCAACCAGAGCGGTCGCCGTCGAAAGCTGATCATGATCGGCTCGATCGCCGGGAGCGTCCTGGCCCTCGCGCTGCTCGCCGTCGTGATCGGCGGAATGTTGTCCAGCACGACACTCTCGGTGAACGGCTGGCCGGGCGAGCGACCAGGAGCGGCTTCACCGGATCGCACGCCGACGTCTCGGCCGAGACTGTCCGAGCAGCCAACCCCTTCCGCGACGCGCCCGGTGGTGACAGTCTCGCCGTCGCGTCGTCCGACGACCAGCGCCACTCGCCCGGTCCGGCCATCGGCGACGTCCGAGCTGACCTCGCCGCAACCGGAACGGACGACGCCGCGGTCCAGCAGGGATCCGGGGCAGAGCTCCGATCCGACCGCGGACCCCACGACCGCCGCGCCCACGGATGCCGGCAACGAGCCGCCCGGCCAGGTCAAGACGCCGCCGGGACTCGATCCGGACCGGACGAAGGGCCCGAAGAGGTGAGCGCCCCCTCTCCGCGCGACAAGCTGATCTGGCCGTCCAAGCCGGTCCCTGCCTGGCAGGACTTCCGCACTGCCCAGCCGCGGAACGAACCACCGCAGAACCCGCCGGCGCACCAGCCCGGACCGGCCGCCAGACCTCCGGCCGATCCCAAGGGCCACTGGTTCCCGCTCGCCGTCTGCTTGCTGCTGGCCGCCGCCGCGCTGGTGCTCAACGGGTACGTCACCAACGTCGTCGGCGAGACGCACGCACCCCCGGCCGCCGCCGGCTCTCCGTCCCCCGAGCTGGAGAAGGTACGGCGCGGCGGCCCGGTCATCAACATCACGGCGAAAGGCCCCGCCAGCGCCCGCCTGCCGGGCAGGACCATCGCGCTGACCTTCGACGACGGCCCCGACCCGGCGTGGACGCCCCAGGTGCTCGACATGCTGAAGAGGTACGGCGCCAAGGCAACGTTCTTCACCGTCGGCTCCAAGGTGGCGAAATACCCGGAGCTGGCGCGGCGCATCGTCGCCGAGGGGCACGAACTGGGCAACCACACCTATTCACACGCCGATCTTGAGACGCTGCCCGGCTGGCGGCTCAAGCTGGAGTTGTCGCTGACGCAGCGCGCGCTGGCCGGAGCGACAGGGTTGCACACCACGCTGGCCCGCCCGCCGTACTCCTCCAGCCCCGCGGCGATCTCCGGGCCGCAGTGGGCGGGGATGAGGGCACTGGCCGCCGAGGGCTACCTCATCGCGTTGACGGACCTCGACACCAAGGACTGGAGTCGCCCCGGGACCACGAAGATCGCGGCCTCGTCGATCCCGGAAAAAGGCCGGGGCGCCATCGTGATGATGCACGACTCGGGTGGCGACCGGCGGCAGACCGTCGAGGCCGTCGGAGCCGTCCTGCGGGAGCTGACCGGCAAGGGCTACCGCGCCGTCACGGTGACCAGGGCGCTCGGCATGCCCTCGGCTCACCAGCGGGCCGGCGGGGTGGAACGGTTCGTCGGCTCCGCGCTCAACCTGGTCCAGCGTGCCTCGGAGGCGTTCACCGGCACGCTGGCGTGGGTGCTGCTGGCCGCGGGGGCGCTCACCTTGGGACGGCTCGGCTTCTTCGCCGTGCTCGCGTGGGTGCACGCGGCACGTACCAGAGGCGGGAAGCGGCGAAAGGGCCGGGCTCCCGTGTGGTCCGCGCCCCCGCCGGTGACGGTGATCGTGCCTGCCTACAACGAGGCCGCCGGGATCCAGGCGACGGTGCGGTCGCTGGTCGACACCACCTACCACGGCGAGCTCGAGATCCTCGTCGTCGACGACGGCTCGACCGACGGCACCGCCGAGCTGGCGGAGGCGCTGGGACTCCCCGGCGTACGGGTGATCCGCCGGCCCAACGGCGGCAAGCCGGCCGCGCTCAACACCGGCATCGCCCAGGCCGCCCATGAGCTGCTCATCATGGTGGACGGCGACACCGTCTTCGAACCCGCCACGATCGGCCACCTGGTGCGCCAGCTGGCCGACCCCGCGGTCGGCGCGGTGAGCGGCAACACCAAGGTCGGCAACCGGCGCGGCATGATCGGGCGATGGCAGCACATCGAGTACGTCATCGGCTTCAACCTCGATCGGCGCGCCTTCGAGCTGCTCGACTGCATGGCGACCGTACCCGGGGCGATCGGGGCGTTCCGGCGGTCGGCGCTCATGGCACTGGGCGGGGTGAGCACGGACACGCTGGCGGAGGACACCGACCTCACGATGGCGCTGTGCCGGGCCGGATGGCGCGTCGTCTACGAGGAGAAGGCGCTGGCCTGGACCGAGGCGCCGGCCTCGCTCGGCCAGCTGTGGAAGCAGCGCTACCGCTGGTGCTACGGCACGCTGCAGGCGATGTGGAAACATCGGCGCGCCGTCCTCGAGCCCAGCCCGTTCGGCCGCCGCTGCCTTGGTTACCTGACGTTGTTCCAGGTGCTGCTGCCCCTGTTGGCTCCCGTCGTCGACCTCATGGCGATCTACAACACGGTCCTGGGCGAGCCTCTCCCGGTCGTAGCGGTGTGGGCGGGTTTCGTGGTGGTGCAGGCGCTGACCGGCTGGTACGCGCTCCGCTTGGACGGTGAGCGCGCCTCGGCGCTCTGGGTGCTGCCGCTGCAGCAGTTCGTCTACCGCCAGCTCATGTACCTCGTGGTCATCCAGTCACTCGCGACGGCCGTGCTGGGCGTGCGGCTGCGCTGGCACACCGTACGCCGGGAAGGAACGTTCAACGATTCCGGCGACGCCGGCGAGACTCCGGCCCGCGCGCCCTTGGATCGCATCCCCGAGAGGACCGTGCTGGGAGAGGCCAAGTGAGCCGGCCTGAGGCGGTCGGACGGGCGGTCAGGCGGCGGGCCGGGCCGGGTGGGTGCTCAGGTACCCGCGGACGTTGCGGGCGGCCGTGCGGCCCGCGCGGTTCGCGCCGATGGTGCTGGCGGACGGGCCGTAGCCGACGAGTTGCAGCGCCGGCTCCTTGACGGCCTGGGTGCCGTCCACCATGATCCCGCCGCCCGGCTCCCGCAGGTGCAGGGGCGCGAGGTGGTCGAGGGCGGAGCGGAAGCCGGTGGCCCAGACGATCGTGTCGGCGGCCAGGAAGCGGCCCGCCGGCGAGTGTTCATCCGAGGCCCAGGTGACGCCGTGTTCGGTGATGCGGTGGAACATGGGCAGGCGGTTCAGGACGCCTTTCGCCAGTGCCTCGCGTACGACCGTGCTGTAGCCCAGGCCGGTGATGCTCACCACGCTCTGCGGCGGGAGACCGGCGCGGACGCGCTCCTCGACCAGGGCGACGGCCTCGCGCCTGGCGTTCTCGCCGAAGTCGTCGTCCCGGAAGACGGGCGGGCGCCGGGTGACCCAGGCGGTGGTGGCGGCGATCCCGGCGATCTCCGACAGCACGTGCATCGCCGAGGCGCCCCCGCCCACCACGATCACATGCCGCCCCTTGAACTCCGCCGGCCCCCGGTAGCTCACGTAGTGGAGCTGGCGCCCTCCGAACTCGGCCGCGCCCGGATAGTAGGGCCAGTGCGGACGGGTCCAGGTGCCTGTCGCGTTGACCACGGCCCGGGCCGACCACTCCCCCGCGTCCGTCGCGAGCACCAGGCGACCGTCCCGGTCGCGCCGCACGGAGGTGACCTTCACCGGTCGCACGACGTCCAGCCCCAGTTCCTCCTCGTAGCCCGCGTAGTACGCGGGGACCACCTCGGCGGCGGGGCGGCGGCCGTCCACATCCGGGTGACGGGGCACGCCGGGCAGATCGAAGATCCCGTGCACCTTGTCCATGGTCAGCGACGGGGACCGGTGGCGCCACGCCCCTCCCGCCCCGTCGCCCGCGTCCAGCACGACCGGCTCGAACCCGAACCTGCGCAGAAAGTACGCGCTGGACAGGCCCGCCTGCCCGGCGCCGATCACCACTACCTCGGTCTCCTCCACGATCACGTGAAACCACCGAAGCGACCGTGGTCTTCCCGACGGCCCGTCAAAGCGCATGCCCCGGTACGGCTTGCCGGGCGCGCTGCTCCTGGCGGGTCAGGCCGTGAGGGCAGTGCGGAACGTGGCCTCGTGGCGGGCCAAATGCGCCATGTCAGTGCGGTAGAAGCGGTCGTCGCCCCGGGCGATGTGGCTCGCGAAGGCCTCGTTGCCCGCGGCGGCCTGGTCGTACATGTGGCGCACCAGATGGTCCAGCCGGGCCTGGGCGGTGGACACCAGCGCGTGCCGGTCGGCGTCCCCGAGCCCGTACGCGTCGGCGAACAGCCGCAGCCGCCGTGCCTGCTCCGCCACCGGCCACGAGCCCACCCCCTCGTGCCGGGAGTCGCTGAGCGACACGAATCGGTAGGCGGCGTAGGACACGTCCCAGACCCGCGGCCCGGGGTGCGCCGTGTCGAAGTCGATGAGCGCGACCGGCCGCCCCGCGCGGAAGACGCAGTTGTACGTGGCGACGTCGCCGTGGCAGATCACCTCCGCCGGCTCCACCGGAGGGAAGTACCACGAAAAATCTGAACAAATCGGGAAGTCGACGGTCGCGTCGTGGTATTCCCGCAACAGCCCGCCGACGGCCACCAGCGCCTCGTCCGTCAGCGCCCACTCCGGCAGCGGAAAGACGGGAACGTCGCCGGGGACGAAGTCCAGGATCTCCCGCCCCTCCCCGTCCATCCCGTGGCCGCGGGGCGCGCCGGCGAACCCGCGTGCCTCCAGGTGACCGAGCAGCGCGTGCACAGCCGGGGTCCAGGCCCCGGCAGGCCGCCGTACGGTGTCGCCGACCCGGACCACATGGTTGACGCCGCCACCGGTCAGCACCTCTTCGTCGGCCACAGCCGTCTCCCCCGATCACCGCATACGACCACCGAGCCCGAAGGATGATCGACGGGCCCGGCGGTCAGTGTGCCACGCGGCGCCGGACGCGGCACGCGAATAAAACGTTGATCAGCGGCGGGAACGGAACGCCACGGCCGTCGTCGAGGTGATCGCCGACACCAGCACGGCCATCACCAGCACGGTGGTCAACGGGCTCTGGCGGCGGGACGGCCCGGCCCCCGCGCGCCGGAAGGGCGCCCGGGGAGTCGCCTTCGGCGTGGGAGCCGGGGTGGGGGCCGGGCTGGGCACATGCACCGGCGTCACCCAGGGAACGGGCCGCCGCAGCCGGCGCGGCCCCTTGCGCGGGCACTCCCCCACCTGGACCCGGCCGGTGCACACCCCGTCCGGGTAGATCGTCACGCGGGGCAGCGTGACCGCGGGCGCCGCCCCCCGCTCCCGGGGCGGCACCGAGATCGACACCCCCGGGACCGGCGACCGCCAGGCCCGCACCCGGGGCACGGACACCGTGGGCCCGACGGTCACGCCCTTGGGCGGCGCGGGCGGGCGTACCGACACCTGCGGCACCGGGCGCGGCCACGGCCCCCGGTCGGCCGCCGCGGGACCCGCGACGGCCACGGCGACCAGGGCGGCGGCAAGCAGCAGCGGCGCTCGCCTGACGCCCACGCTCACATCCCCCCGCCGATACGCGCGAACTCCTGCAGCGCCCCCTGGAACGCCTGGGGCCCGACGGCCAGCGGCCCGGCGAAGGCGCGGGAGATGTCCCAGGTCAGGTACGTGCCGAAGCCCAGCAGCGCCGCCGTGGCCACCAGCGGCAGCATCGCCAGCCCCTTCGGCCTGGCCCCCGCCAGGAACGGGAAGACGACGACCAGCGCGCCGGTGAGGACGGTCAGGATCAGCAGCCCTTCTGGAGGCGTGGCGGCGGCGTCGGCGGTGCGCTGGGCCCGCGCGGTGGACAGCTCGCTGAGGTGACCCAGCACAGCGTCCTTGGCCCCCTCCTGCTGGTCGCCGCTCACCGGCAGGTCGGTGACGCGGCCGCGCAGCTCGTCCACCCGGGCGGCGCCGACCGGGTCCATCCTGCCCTCGGCCATGAGCGGCCACTCGTCCCTGACGACGAACGTGACGTAGTCGCGCAGCGCCCTGCGCACGTCCTGCGGCGCGGTGCCCGGCAGGCCGTCGGCCGCCCAGTACGCGTCGACCGCCGCCTGGCTCTCGGTGTGGGTGTTGAGGCGGGCGGCGTCGGTCGTGGTCCAGGGCACGATGATCGCGATGGCGAACACCAGCAGGAACATGGCCGACAGCATCGCGCCCGCGTGCGCGGCGGACGGCCCGCTGGGATCGCGATCCTCGCCGGCCCTCTTGACCTTCCTGAACACCAGCGCGGTGAGCGCCACGGCGCCCACCGCCGCCAAGATCGAGAGCAGGTACGCCACCATGAAGAATCTCCCGAGCCTCATCGGATACGTAACGTCACATTACTATCACACAGTGCAATGATGGCGTCAGGCACGGAACGGTAAAGCGCCCGGCAGCCACGCCCCGCCCGCTCAGAAACTTTCGGCGCCGCAGCCGGAACGTTAACCACAACGGCACCCTCGCCCCCGGGGCCGCCACCACCAGCGTCGGATTCCAGGCCGGCCGCCCGAACGGCAACACCGCGCTTCCGTCCGGATACACCTGCGCCTGACCGTCAGCACTCTCCTGGCCCGCCCACCCCCTCGCCGGTGTGGGTGGGCAGGCACACCTGCGCCCGTACGGGCTCGCCGCTCTGCCCCTGGCTGGACGGATTGCTGATCATTGACCGTGGTCCCTCACCATCTGTCCAGCCAGATGCTGATATTTCGGAAACGTTGGGCACCATGGCGGGCGTGAATCTCAACGGCCGCAAATTCGTGATGGTGAGCTCGACGGCGAGCGAAGTCGACCAGGACAGCCCTACGGAGTTCCGCTACGAGGAGTCCGGCGGGGTGGTGTGGGGCAGCTACACCGGCGACACCGTGACCCACGGGCGCTTCGTCGGCACGCGGGACGGCGACCTGGTGTCGATCTCGTACGTGCACGCGCTGAAGGCTGGTGGGACGGCGGCCGGGCAGAGCAGCAGCCGCATCGAGACGGGGGACGACGGGCTGCTACGGCTGGTGGAGGAGTTCAGCTTCGACGGGGACGACACGGTCCACGTGAGCGTCTGCCGGGAAGTCGCCTGATCGCCGCGTCGTACCCGCGCGACGACGACGGCATCGCTAGCCGTCCTTTCGGAGGGCGGCGCGGCCCTCGGCGGCGCCGACGAAGCGCATCTTGCCGAGCGGCACGCCGCCCTGGTCCCCCTCCTGGGCGGCCCGCCGTGACGGGCGGGACCGGTCCCTGTCGCGGTCGCGGTCGCTGGGCAGCACGTACGGCCGCCTGAGCACCTCGTCCAGGATGAACACCGTCTCCGTCGCCTTGACCGCCGGGATGTTGGCCAGGCGGTCGGTCACCATGGTGTGCACGGCGGCCACGTCCGACACGCGCACCTGGATCATGGCGTCGTGCTGCCCGGTGGTGATCGCGCAGTACTCCACCTCGGGCATCCGGGCCAGTTCGGCCCTGAACTGCTTCCACATCTGCTGCCGCACGGTCACGAAGATCAGCGCGGTGATGCCGAGTCCGGCCCGCACGTGGTCGATCTCGGCGGTGAAGCGCTTGATCGCGCCGTCGGCGCGCAGCGCCTCGAAGCGGGTGTAGGCGTTGGCGCGCGAAATGCCGACCCGCTCGGCCAGCGCGGCGACCGAGATCCTGCCGTTCTCGCGCAGGACCTCGAGGATCTTCATGTGGATCTCGTCCAGCTCGAGACCGATGCCGATCCGTCCAGGCTGACCGCCGCCGCCAGCACCATTTCTAGAAATTTCACTCATCATTACCTCATCGACCTTTATATACGTCTCGCGGACCACGCGGGACCTGGACGTTCTGCCGGACAATCCTCGACATCCTTCTGCCGAACGTCCAAATCTTGGAGGACCTACCATGGCGACCCGCTCGCAGACGGCGGCTGTGCTGCTCGCCGGTGCACTCGCCCTCGCCGCCTGCGGAAGCGGCGGCAGCTCCCAGTCCCCCGCCGCCTCCTCCGGCGGTGGCGGCAAGACCCTCGTCATCGACACGTCCTTCGACCTCAAGACCGCCGACCCGGGCCGCACGTACGAGCCGACGGGCCTCATCGTCGGCAAGGCGGTCTACGAGACGCTGCTGACCTTCGACGGAGCGGACGTGACCAAGCCGGTGCCCGCGCTGGCGGAGTCGTACGAGCTGAGCAAGGACGGCAAGACGCTGACGCTCAAGCTGAAGAAGGGCGCCACGTTCGCCGACGGCTCGCCGGTGACGGCGGACGACGTGGTGTTCTCGCTCACCCGCGTGCGTGACATGAAGGGCACGCCGTCGTTCCTGCTGGACGGCGTCGAGGTGGCCAAGGCCGACGACTCGACGATCACGCTGACGTCGAAGGCGGCCAACCCGGCGCTGCCGTACATCCTGCCGAACCCGGCGCTGGGCATCATCAACAGCAAGCTCGCCAAGCAGCACGGCGCCACCGCGGACGCCCAGGACAAGGCCGAGCAGTACCTGAACTCCGCCTCCGCCGGCTCGGGGCCGTACCAGATCGAGTCGTTCAACGTGAGCAGCCAGGTCACGCTGAAGGCGAACCCGAAGTACTACGGCACCAAGCCCGCCTACGACAAGGTCGTCATCCGCAACGTCGAGGCCGCCACGCAGAAGCTGAACGTCCAGCGCGGCGACAGCCAGGTCGCGCTCAACCTGTCGGGCGACCAGGTCACCGGCATGCCCGCGACCCTGCAGGTCAAGAAGACCGCCTCGGCGAACGTCATCTTCCTGCTGGCCAACCAGGACTCCGGGGTCAGCAAGACCACGCCGAACGCCAAGTTCGTGGAGGCGGTGCGCAAGGGCGTGGACTACGCCGGGCTGCTGGAGCTGGCCGGCGAGGGCGCGACGCAGGCGCCCGGTGTCATCCCGTCGCAGTTGCTCGGCGCGCTGCCCGCCACCGCGGCGGCCAAGCGGGACGTGGCGGGCGCCAAGGCGGCGCTGGCCGCGAGCGGCCAGACGAACCCGACCGTCAAGCTGGAGTACCCGAGCGAGCTGACCGTGAACGGCCTGTCGTTCCAGCCGCTCGCCGAGCGCGTCCAGGCCAACCTCAAGGAGGTCGGCATCACGGTGGACCTGCAGCCCGCGCCGGTCACCACGGCCCTGGACAACTACCGCAACGGCAAGGAGGAGATGGGCCTGTGGTACTGGGGCCCTGACTACCCCGACCCGAGCGACTACCTGGCGTTCCTGCCCGGCAAGACGGTGGGCCTGCGGGCCGGCTGGAAGGCGGGGGCGGCCAAGGACATCGAGGCCGCCGGTGACAAGGCCGCCGTGGCGATCGGCGACGACGCCCGCAAGGCCGCTTACGAGGACGTGCAGACCAAGCTGAACGCCTCGGGGCCGTTCATCCCGCTGATCCAGCCCAGCCAGAACATCGTGACGGCCGCGTCGGTGACCGGGCTCGAGTACCACCCGGTGTGGACGGTGGACGTCGCCGACCTCGGCGTGAAGTAAGGAGCCTCCCAAGGTGTCCGACATCCCGGGCGCGCCGCCCCCGTCCCGAGCGGGGCGGCGGGCGGCGCATCCGCTCGTCCGCTTCCTGATCCGGCGCATCCTGCTCGCGGTCCTGATGGCCTGGGGCATCACGCTCGTCACGTTCGTCCTGACGAACCTGGTCCCCGGCGACCCCGTGGCCGCGAACCTCGGCCAGCGGGCGCTGGGCGATCCGGCGATCGTGGCGCAGTGGCGGGCCGAGCACGGCCTGGACAAGCCGCTCTGGCAGCAGTACCTGCTCCACCTCCAGGGCCTGACCCACGGCGACCTGGGCACCAGCCAGCAGAGTCACCGGCCGGTCAGCGAGGACCTGGCCGAGTTCGTCCCGGCGACGCTGGAGTTGGCCGGGGCGGCGATCCTGGTGTCGCTGGTGCTGGGCGTGGCGTTCGGGGTGATCGCCGCGCTGCGCCGGGACCGGCTGTCGGACCACGCGCTGCGCGTGCTGAGCCTCATCGGCATCTCCGTCCCGACCTTCTGGCTGGCGCTGGTGGCGTTCTACGTGTTCTTCTACCGGCTGCAGCTCACCCCGGGCAGCGGCCGGGTGGACGCGGCGCTCAACGGCGCGGTCCCGGCCGTGACCGGCCTGCAGACGGTGGACGCGCTGCTGGCGGGCCGGTGGGACGTGTTCTCCTCCGCGGTCGGGCACCTCGTGACGCCCGCGCTGGTGCTGGCGCTCTACACGATCGGCCTGCTCACCCGCTTCACGCGCTCGGCGGTGCTGGAGGTGCTGGGGCAGGACTACGTGCGCGCCGCCAGGGCCAAGGGGCTGCCGGGCCGGACGATCCTGTTCCGGTACGTGCTGCGCTCGGCCCTGGTGCCCGTCATCACCGTGGCGGGCCTGGCGTTCGGCAGCCTGCTGTCCGGCACCGTGCTGGTCGAGGCGATCTTCGCCTGGCCCGGCGTCGGCCAGTACGCGTACAAGAGCGCCACCACCCTCGACCTGCCCGCCGTCATGGGCGTCGGCCTGGTCGTCGGCGTCGTCTACCTGGTCATCAACCTGATCGTGGACGTCCTGTACGGCGTCATCGATCCCCGAGTGAGGCTGCAATGAGACGGCGGGACCCCCTGGCCCGCAGGGGCCTGCTTTCGCGGCTGCCCGAGGCGTGGCGGCAGCCGCTGGCCGTGGTCGGCGCCGTGCTGGCGGTGGTCTGGCTGCTCGTCGCGCTGGCCGCCCCCGCGCTGGCGCCGCACGACCCCCTCGCCCAGGACCTGCCGCGGCTCGCGCCGCCGGGACCCGGGCACTGGTTCGGCACCGACCAGCTCGGCCGCGACATCCTCAGCCGCGTCATGTACGGGGCGCGGGTGTCGATCCCGCTGACGTTGCTGCTGGTCGCGCTGTCGGTGCTGATCGGCGGGCTGCTCGGCGCGTGCGCCGGCTACTTCGGCAGGTGGGTCGACGAGACGATCATGCGGGTGGCGGACCTGGTGTTCGCGTTCCCGACCGTGATCCTGGCCATGGTGGTGGCCGCGGCGCTCGGCGCCAGCCTCACCAACGCCGTGCTGGCCGTTCTGGTGGTGGCCTGGCCCGCCTACGCGCGGGTCACGCGCGGGCTGGTGCTGGGCGTGCGGGAGCGGGAGTTCGTGCTGAGCGGCCGGCTGCTGGGCTTCTCGGTGTGGCGGTCGCTGCGGGTGGACGTGCTGCCGAACGTGACCGGCCCCGTCCTCGTCCTGGCCACCCTGGACATCGGCACCGCCCTGCTGCTGCTGTCGGGCCTGTCGTTCCTGGGCCTCGGGGCCAAGCCGCCGTCCCCCGAGTGGGGGGCGATGGTGGCCTCGGGGGTCGAGGTGTTCGACAGCTGGTGGGTGGCGACGTTCCCGGGGCTGGCGATCCTGACCGTGGTGCTGGCCTTCAACTTCCTGGGCGACACGCTGCGCGACGCGCTCGATCCCCGAACCGCCCGCGCGATCAAGGAGCGTGCCCTATGACGACGCTCGACATCACCGGGCTGAAGGTGACGATCGGCGGCAAGGAGATCCTGCGCGGCGTCGATCTCGCGCTGGAGCCGGGCCGGGTGCACGGGCTGGCCGGGGAGAGCGGCTCGGGCAAGACCATGACGGGGCTGGCCGTGCTCGGCCTGCTGCCGCACGGCGCCCGCGTCTCGGGTTCGGTACGGCTCGGCGAGCGTGACCTGCTCGCGCTGCCGCCCAAGGAGCTGAACCGGGTGCGCGGCGGCGAGGTCGCCATGGTCTTCCAGGACCCCGCGACGAGCCTGCACCCGATGCTGACGATCGGCAAGCAGCTCACCGAGCACATGCGGCACCACCTCGGCCTGGGCAAGGCCGAGGCGCGGGCCAGGGCGGTGGAGCTGCTGGGCAAGGTGCGGATCCCGGGGGCCGAGGAGGCGTACGGACGCTATCCGCACCAGTTCTCCGGCGGGATGCGGCAGCGCATCGCCATCGCCATCGCGCTGGCCTGCTCCCCCAAGGTGCTGATCGCCGACGAGCCGACCACCGCGCTGGACGTCACCGTGCAGGCGGGCGTGCTGCGGCTGCTGCGCGGGCTCTGCGACGAGCTGGGGCTGGCCGTGCTGCTGGTCACGCACGACCTGGGGGTGATGTCGGCGGTGGCGGACGAGGTGAGCGTGATGAAGGACGGGCTGGTCGTGGAGTCGGGTCCGCGCGGGCGCGTGCTGCGCGAACCCGAGCACGCCTACACCCGCTCCCTGCTGGACTCCCTTCCCGACGCGGAGGCACGATGACCCTGCTGACCATCGACGACCTGGTCGTCGAGCACCGCTCCCCCGGCCGTCCCGCCGTGCGGGCCGTGGCGGGGGCCAGCCTCGCGGTCAACCCGGGCGAGGTCGTCGGCCTGGTCGGCGAGTCCGGGTGCGGCAAGTCGACGCTGGCCCGCGCCGTCTGCGGGCTGAACCCCATCACCGCCGGCTCGATCGCGTTCGACGGGCAGCCGGTCACGCCGCTCGGCCTGCGCCGCAGGAAGCTGACCGGCATCCAGATGGTGTTCCAGGATCCGTACGCCTCGCTCAACCCGCGGCGGCGGGTCGGCGACCAGATCGCCGACGGGCTGCGCACCTCGAACGACACCGCCACCTCACCCGCCGACCTGCTGGAACGTGTCGGCCTGCCGCGGGACTTCGCCGGACGGCATCCGCACGAGTTCTCCGGCGGGCAGCGGCAGCGCATCGCCATCGCCCGCGCCCTGGCCGCGCGGCCGCGGCTGCTGATCGGGGACGAACCCATCTCGGCACTGGACGCCTCGGCCCAGTCGCAGGTGGCCAGGCTGATGCGGGACCTGGCCGTGGACTCGGGCGCGGGACTGCTGTTCATCAGCCACGACCTGTCCGTGGTGCGGCTGATCGCCGACCGGATCGCCGTCATGTACCTCGGCAAGATCGTCGAGGTGGGCGACACGGCCGAAGTGTGGGCCGACCCGCGGCACCCGTACACGAAGGCCCTGCTGCAGGCCATCCCCAAGCCGGACGGGATGGGCGTGCTGCCCGCGGAGCTGCCCGGCGACGTGCCGGATCCGGCGAATCCGCCGGGAGGGTGCAGGTTCAGCCCGCGCTGCCCGTTCGTGATGGATGTGTGCCGCGAGAAGGAGCCGGAGTTCGGGCCGGTCGCCTGCTGGCTGCACGAGCCGAAGTGACGCCCGCGCCGCACGACGCACCCGCGCCGCAGCAGGTTGCGGCGCGGGTGGCGGCGGTGCGGGCGGCCATGGACGAGGCCGGGGTGGATGCGCTGGTGTTGCGCGCCTCGCCGGACTTCCGCTTCCTCGGGGGCGGGGAGGGCGCGTACCTCGTGGTGACGCGGCACGTCGTCGCCGAGACCGCCGATCCGGCCGGGGTGCTGCCCGAGGGGGCGCGGCGGGTCGGGGTGGATCCGGAGATGCGGGTGCGTGAGCTGTTCGGGCTGACGATCGAGGCCGAGCTCGTGCCCGCGTCCTCCGTGCTGTGGCCGCTGCGGCTGCGCAAGGAGCCGTACGAGATCGAGGCCGTCCGGCGTGCGGTGGCGGCGGCCGAAGGGGTGCTGGGGCAGGCGCGGGAGCTGGCCTGGTTCGGGGCGACCGAGCGGGCGATGGCGCACCGGCTGCGCGTGCTGCTGGCCGAGTCGGGGTGCGAGGAGCTGCTGTCGCTGCGGGTGGCGGCCGGCGAGCACTCGGCCAGGCCCGCGCACGTGCCCGGGGAGCGCGTGATCAACCCGGGGGACGCGCTGGCGGTGTCGGTGTGCGGGCGGTGGGACGGCTACTGCGCCGAGGTGGCCAGGGTGTTCGCAGTGGCGGAGCCGCCGGAGGACTTCGAGGCCATGTACTCGGTGGTGCTGGCGGCGCACCGGGCCGGGCTGGCCGCCGTACGGTCCGGCGGTGCGGTCGGGGAGGTGGCCAGGGCCGTCGGCGAGGTGATCGACGGCAGCGGGTACGGGCGCTTCGCGGCGGCGCACGTGGGCCGGGGCGTCGGGCTGGGCCACGACGAGGGGCCGTGGCCCGGCGAGGACGCCGTCTTCGCGCCGGAAATGACGTTCTGCCTGGAACCTGCCATTTACCTGCCCGACCTGTTCGGGGCCCGGGTGGCGGACGTGGTGGTCTGCACGGACGAGGGCCCGGTCCCGCTGGGCACGTACCCGCACACGTTGCACGTGCTGGAGCGGTAGCCCTGCGTCAAAGGGATTCGGCCAGCCTGCGGGCCTCGTCCGCCCAGCCCATCAGGAACATCAGCGCCTTGCCCCGCTCCCTGTAGCGCCGGGCCGCGTCCACGGGCCTGGCGCCACCGTAGTCGAGCTGCGCGTGCCCCACTCCGGCCAGCATCATGGGCGCCAGGAAGTCGTACTTGACCGCCGAGGCGCACACCGCCAGCCGCACCAGCCGCTCGTCCCCCCGCCACCCCGACTCGCGCAGCCCCCGCACGTAGGCCCCGTACACGGCCGCGTCCAGGCCGGGCAGCAGGTCGGCGGGCAGGAAGAGGTCGAACACGCTGTCCGGGATGTGGTTGCCGACGTCCTCACCCAGCGCGCCGTCGCCCGCGAACGCCCAGTCCACCAGCACGCTCTCCCCGTCCCGGTCGATCACGTTGCTCGGCCACACGTCGAGGTGGCACAGCGCTCTCGGCAGCGACTCCAGCACGGCCAGGAACTCCTCCCGGTCCCGGTGCAGCCGCACCAGCTCTGCGCGCAGGCCGGGCGGGAAGTTCTCGCTGACCAGGGGGTGCCGCCAGAGCGCGTCGTCCTCCAGCAGCTCGTACGGGACCGGCTTCGAACCCAGGTAGTCGCGCAGGAACGACCGGCTCAGCCACGGCCGCTCCACCTCGCCCGCCGCCCCCTGGGCCAGGCCGAGCTGGTGGCCGAAGAGCGTGTGGCGCTCGACGTCCCAGGCGGTGCCGGGCCGTCCCGCCACGTCCTCGGTCCACAATGCCAGGTCGCCGTCGTCCCGTTCGACGAGCTCCAGCAGCTTCGGCGCGGTCAGCCCCGAGCCTGCCCACAGCCCCGGCAGGCCGCCGGCGTAGACGTCGGCCTCCCTGCGCCAGTAGTTCCAGTGGCGCGGGTCGTCGGAGTGCCCCCAGCCCTCGCCTCCCTCCTTCCGCCGGGTCAGCACCTTGAGCACCGCCGACCGCGAACCCCTGCGCACCCGCCAGACGCCGCCCGTGACCGCGTTCTTGGGGTTGTGCGTGAGCGGCTCGACGACCACGTCGACGCCGCCGAGCACGCGCGAGATCTCATCTTCCACTCGCGCAACTTTAAACCTGTGACAGTGTGTGATGGTTCACGGCAAAGGGTAGTCAACGAAACATGCTGCGCATCGGCACGTGGAGGTCTGCCAGGTCTGCCCGGTCGCCCGACGTCGTGGCCTGCGGGTGGCACGACGGCGGCCCCGGTCCTCTCGAAACGGGCATCAAGCTCATCTACGGCGTTGGCGGCCCGGTGCCGGAGTTCCCCGGGCTGAGCGTCGGCGCCCAGGTGGCGACCTGCGCGGAGGAGATCGCCGCGGCCCTGTCGCAGGGCGCGGACGTGGTGGCCACCGCGGCGGGCTGCTGCCCCGCCGCGCCGGTGGTGGCGGCGGGCATGTGGCACTACGGCTGGACCAGGAGCGACCCGGGCGCGCTGGCCGGGGCGACCGTCGCGGGCCTGGTCCTGGCCGCGCAGCCGGGGCCGTGCGCGGTCGAGCTCTCCCGCGACGGCCGCGGCTCGCTCGACGGCGACGTGACGGCGACGGCCGTGCTCGCGCGCCTGGTCGCCCGCTTCTCCGGCGGCCGCTATCGCACCCCGGAGGTCACGGTCCCCCTGGAGTCGGTCCGCCTCAGCCAGGAGGCGCCCAGCAGGCTGCTCATCACGGCTCGTTAGGCCCCGGAGGCCGCCGGCGCCGCGCGGTCGCATACTGTCGCGAGTGAACGTCCGGCGGTCGTCCGGCGGTCGTCCGGCAGGAGGAGGAGCGGCAGGTTGGTCGCGATCTCGCACGCGGGCGGCTACGTGGCGGGCGCCTTCGACGGCGACCGGCTCGTCGGCGGCTCGGTCGGGTTCCTCGCGGCGGACGACGCGCTGCACTCCCACGTCACCGGCACGGCGGCGGGGCGCGGCATCGGGTTCGAGCTCAAGCTGCACCAGCGCCGCTGGGCCCTGGCGCGCGGCCTGGAACGGGTCACGTGGACCTACGACCCGCTGGTGCGCCGCAACGCCCACTTCAACCTGACCAAGCTGGGCGCCCGCCCGGGTGAGTACCTGCCCTGCTGCTACGGGGTCATGAGCGACGCGATCAACCAGGGCGACGAGTCCGACCGCCTGCTCGCCGTCTGGCCGCTGTCGGCCCCGCACGTGGAGGCGCTGGTGCGGCGGGAGCCGTACCAGGCGCCGGTGCCGGACGGCGCGGTGGTCGCGCTCGCCGACGAGGACGGGCGGCCGGTGCCCGGTCCGGCGGACGCCGACACGGTGCTGGTGGCCGTGCCGGCGGACATCGAAGGGTTGCGGATCGCGGACCCGGGAACGGCCAAGGCGTGGCGGCACGCCGTACGCGACGTGCTGGGTGGCCTGATGGCCGAGGGCCGCGCGGTCACGGGGTTCGCCGGGAAGAACTACTACGTTGTGGAGAGAGTGTGAAGATCACCGGAGTAGAGCTGCGGCGGCTCGCGATGCCGCTGGTGGCGCCGTTCCGCACGTCGTTCGGCACCGAGACGGCCCGCGACGTCCTGCTGGTCAGGGTGGTGACGCCGGACGCCGAGGGATGGGGCGAGTGCGTGACGATGGCCGAGCCGCTCTACTCCGCCGAATACACCGACGGCGCGGTCGAGGTGATCCGCCGCTTCCTGCTGCCCGCGCTGCCGAAGACCCTGGACGTGCACGACGTCGGCCGCGCGCTCGAGCCGGTCAAGGGCCACCGCATGGCCAAGGCGGCGCTGGAGACGGCCGTGCTGGACGCGCAGCTCAGGGCGGCGGGCGAGTCGTTCGGCCGCTTCCTTGGCGCGGCCCGCACCCGCGTGCCGTGCGGGGTGTCGGTCGGCATCATGGACTCGGTCCCGCAGCTGCTGGACGCCGTGGCGGGTTACCTGGACGAGGGGTACGTCCGCATCAAGCTCAAGATCGAGCCCGGCTGGGACATCGAGCCGGTCCGCGCCGTACGCGAGAGGTTCGGCGACGACCTGCTCCTCCAGGTCGACGCGAACGCCGCCTACTCCCTGACCGACGCCCGCCGCCTGGCCCGCCTCGACGCGTTCGACCTGCTGCTGATCGAGCAGCCCCTCGCCAACGACGACCTCGTCCAGCACGCCAAGCTGGCCAGGCAGCTCAGGACGCCGATCTGCCTGGACGAGTCCATCGAGTCGGCCGAGCACGCCGCCGCCGCCATCGCGCTCGGCTCCTGCTCCATCGTCAACATCAAACCCGGCCGGGTCGGCGGCTACCTCGAGGCCAGGCGCATCCACGACCTGTGCCGGGCCAACGGGGTGGCGGTGTGGTGCGGCGGCATGCTGGAGACCGGCCTCGGCCGGGCCGCGAACGTCGCGCTGGCCGCCCTGCCCGGCTTCACCCTGCCCGGCGACACCTCGGCGTCGCGGCGCTACTACGCGACCGACGTCACCGAGCCGTTCGAGCTGGCCGACGGCCACCTGGAGGTGCCCACGGGGCCGGGCCTCGGCGTGGAGCCGATCCCCGACGTGCTGGCCGAGGTGACCACCAGCACGGAGTGGATCACCCTCTGAACCGTGGTCCCGTCTCGGGGGTCGCGAGGGCGCCCATGTGCAGGTACGGGAGCCGTCGGGCACCAGCGGGTTCTCCGGGCTTGCCGTCCTTTTCTTGTGCTAGGCTCCGTTGCGATCTCTCGCCGTGGGCATCAGCCTCGCCAATCAAGCTTGTTCGTGTCCGATGACACGAAAAAGGTGGGAGTCACACCACATTCCGGACTAGGCGGTCTGTGTTGGTTGTGACAGTTCAGCGAGCAAGCACGCTTTCTGCTTCGAGCCATGGTGCGCATCAAGTCCTCTCTGGAACACCTGGCGATCCACCGAAAGCCGTAACTCGGCGTAACCCTCTGCGCCAGACGATGAAGACAGATCAGGGGATCTTCCAAAGCCGCACGGTCATGTCGGTACTACCGCCGGCCAGGGTGCGGCCGTCCGGGCTGAACGCCACCGAGTTGACGAAGTCATCGGCGCCGGTGAGGGTGGCAGTGCTGCGTCGGGTCGCCACGTCCCACAGCCGCACCATCCCGTCGCCGCCGTTGGCCAGGGTGCGGCCGTCGGGGCTGAACGCCACCGCGGTGGCGCTTTCGTGGCCGGTGAGGGTGGCGGTGCTACGTCCGGTCGCCACATCCCACAGCCGCACGGTGGCGAGGCCGCCGCTGGCCAGGATGTGGCCGTCCGGGCCGAACGCCACCGAGAAGACGCCGTCTTTGTGGCCGGTGAGGGTGGCGGTGTTGCGTCCGGTCGCCACATCCCACAGCCGCACGGTCGCGTCGGAGCTGCCGCTAGCCACGGTCTTGCCGTCGGGGCTGAACGCCACCGAGTAGATGCTGTGGGGGTTGGCGGTATCAAGGGGAACGTTGAGGGTGGCGGTATTGCGTCGGGTCGCCACGTCCCACAGCCGCATATCGTCGCCGCCGCTGGCCAGGGTGCGGCCGTCGGGGCTGAACGCCACCTTGGTGGAGCTTTCGTGGCCGGTGAGGGTGGCGGTGCTACGTCCGGTCGCCACGTCCCACAGCCGCACCGTCTCGTCGACGCTGCCGCTCGCCAGGGTGCGGCCGTCCGGGCTGAACGCCACCGAGACGACGCTACGGGTGTGGCCGGTGAGGGTGGCGGTGGGAGGATTGTCGGGTTCGAGCACACGGATGATCGGGTAAGAAATGGCGGCGAGGCCGGCTGTGCCGAGCGCGCCAAGGATGAGGGCGCGTCGCGGGAACGTGGTGGGCGTGGGTGCTGGTGTCTGCGCCGGGTCGACCGGCCCGGCGCCGCCGTCATCGGCCAGTGGCCGGGTGGGGGTGGCTGTCCGCGCCGGCGGCCCAGGCTGATGATGCGGCGGCCGGGCTGGCTGGAGTGTGGTCGGCCTACCTGCGGTGGCCGGCTGACCGGCCGGTGGCGTCGTCTGCGCCTTCGTCGCCGGCGCCTTGGCGGTCGGGTCGGCTCGGGTCGCGAGCCGGGTGAGGATTTCCTCAACTCCGGGACGGTCGGTGGGGGTTTTGGCCAGGCACGCGCCGGCCAGGTCGCGGAGGTCGCCGGTGATGCCGCCCAGGCGGGGCTCCTCGCTGATGATGCGGTGCACGATCGCGGGAATGGTCGCGGCGTCGAACGGCCCCTGCCCGGTGGCGGCGAAGATCAGCACACATCCGAGTGAGAACACGTCGCTGGCCGGCCCGGTCCGCTCGCCGTGCACTTGTTCGGGGGACATGTAGGCGAACGTGCCGATGACCACGCCGGTCGAGGTCAGGGAGCTGGCGTCGGCCGGGCGGGCGATGCCGAAGTCGATGATCCGCGGCCCATCCTCGGCCATGATCACATTGCCTGGTTTCAGATCCCGGTGCACCACTCCGCAGGCGTGGATCGCGGCCAGTCCCTCGGCCAGCCCTGCCCCCAGCCCGCGCACCGCACCCAGCTCCAGCGGGCCGTGCTCGCTGACCTCCTGGTGCAGGGATGGGCCGGGGATGAACGCGGTCACCAGCCACGGCGATTCGGCATCGGGGTCGGCATCGACTACCGGCGCGGTATGAAACCCGCCCACCCGTTGCGCGGCCTGCACCTCCCGGGCGAACCGCGCCCGAAACTGCGGACTGGAAGCGTGCTCGGCCCGGATCACCTTCACCGCGACCTTCCGGCCGCCGGGGGAAACCCCCAAGAACACCTGGCCCATCCCGCCCGCGCCCAGCCGCCCGGTCAGCCGGTACGGGCCGACCTGGCGCGGGTCACCCGGCTGCAGCGGATCCATCGGCGCACGCCCCTATTCAGAAGAACACACGTGTCTGTCCATCCGAGATCTTTTCAGGAAACAGCCCTTCCGTAAGTCAATTGACCACATGAGCGCCCTCATACCGGTTCCAGGTGACCAGGATCGCCGCAAAAACACTTCACGAAAGATAATCGATCTTGACCGAGGATCGGCCGAAGCCGATGACAGCCTCACCGTCTGGACGCAGCGCTACCTCGACCTGGCGGTTCGGGGCGTCCGCTCCGAGGAGGTGACCGGCAAGATCGCCAGGCACCTCAGCCGATTCACCGCATGGTTCACCGCCGCCCACGGCCACGACCGCATCTCGTCCGTCACCCCCCCCGCGAAGTCGCCGCATGGCGCGACCATCTGGCCGCCCAAGGCAACCTCGGCCGCGACGGCGCCACAGCTGCGATGGCGCCCACCACGGTCAACAATCACCTCGCCCATCTGTCGGCGCTGTTCTCCTGGATCATCATGCACGCCCCCGCCGGGCTGATCCGCGGCGGCGACCCGACCAAGAAGGTCGACCCGCTGCGGCTCCCCGCGCCTCAGGTCCGGGCCTTGGCCGGAGCACAGGTCCGCACCGTCAAGAACGTGCTGGATCGGATCGAAAGCTTCCACCGGCTGACCGGCCGCCGCCACACCCGTACGCGCCTCGACGTGCACGTCGGCGGCCGGCGGCAGATCGCCGTCTCGGTTGACGGTTCCGCGCTGTCCCACGTCGTCTCAGCAGAAGGCACGGAATTCGGCTTCGGCTGACCGCGCCGCGCAGCCCGGCGAAGGCGCCGGGGTGGGAGGGGTTCGGAACTGTTGGTGTTTGAGTGTGCATGACCGTGCATGATGTGACTCTGGTACGTCATCGCCAGCGTGCGGACTCGACGGCATGTGGCGCGCAGCGGATAGCGCTCCTCCCGCATGCTGCTGTCACGCCGGTGCGCACTTTGCTCGGATTCCGGCTCGGCCTGTGGAGCTATGTTGCGCATCCGGCGGCACTCTCGTGCACATGTTCTGCCCGGCAGGGTCAACTCTTGGTATCGTTACGGCCACGCAACGTGAAACCCGGGAAGGGTGAGTGTCAGTCATGCCCGCGTGCCCGTTCGACCGCGATCCACAGGCGCGAACCGCCCGTGCATATCGGTCGACCACCGACCGCGCCGGCATCGCGGCGGAGGTCGGCGAGCATGGCTGAGTTGCGTCCGATTGCCCCTGCCTTCGTGGTGCCCGGCCCGTCCGGTGTCGCTGTCCGCGGCAGGCTCAAGCACCTCACCGCCGCAGATGACGAGGTGTTGCGCGTGGTCGGCGCGCATCTGGGCGCGCTGGCCTCGGCCGACCTGAAAACCAGGTGCGCTGACGGGCTTGGTCACTCCGCCGACGCCTGGGCGGCCCGCAAGCGTGAGCTGACGGCGTTGTCGTCGGCGCGCTGGGCGGGAGCTATCACCAAAGCGTCACATGATCAGTGGGCGCTGGCCCGCCGCTGCCAGGCCGACCACATCCGCGACCTTGAGGCCGCCATCGCCACGATCACACGCCGCCTGTCCCTGCCCGTCGGGAAGAAGGGGACCCGCAAGGCTCCGGGTGGCTACCGCTCCCAGTTGGAATGGTTCGCCAAGTCCCGCCGCCTGCACCTCCTGCAGGACCGGCTGGCGCGTCTGCGGGCCGACCAGCAGGACGGGCGGGTCCGCGCGGTGCGCGGCGGCAAACGGCTCGCCCGCGCCCGCCACCATCTGGACGCCGCAGGACTCACCCAGGACGAGTGGCGGCAGCGGTGGGAAGCCGCACGCTGGTTCCTGACCGCCGACGGCGAGTCCGGTAAACGGTACGGCAACGAGACCATCCGCATCACCCCCGACGGGCAAGGTCGATCAAGCTGCCCGCCCCGCTGGCGCACCTGGCGAACGCGCCGCACGGCCGCTACGTCCTCGCTGCCCGAATTCGTTTCGCCCACCGGGGCACCGAATGGGGCGATCGGATCGAGGCCAACCGGGCCGTGGCCTACCGCATCCACCTGGACGTGCAACGGGGACGCTGGTACATCACCGCCTCCTGGCAGATCCCACCGGCCCCGGCCATCCCCATGGCGGCCGCGCTCGCCGCCGGGGTGGTCGGCGTGGACACCAACGCCGACCACCTGGCCGCCTGGCATCTGGACGTGCACGGCAACCCGATCGGCAACCCCCGCCGCTTCACCTACGACCTGTCCGGCACCGCCGAGCACCGTGACGCCCAGGTCCGCCACGCCCTGACCCGGCTGCTGCACTGGGCACGCACCTACGGAGTGAAGGCCATCGCCATCGAAGACCTCGACTTCCAGACCGAGAAGACCCGGGAGAAGCACGGCCGCCGCAAACGCTTCCGCCAGCTCATCTCCGGCATGCCCACGAGCAAGCTGCGGGCCCGGCTCATCTCGATGGCCGACGCCACCGGGATCACGATCATCGCCGCCGACCCGGCGTACACCTCCAAGTGGGGCGCCCGGCACTGGCAAAAGCCCCTCACCACAAAGACTCGTACGACCACGCGCCACGAGGCAGCCGCCGTGGCGATCGGCAGACGCGCCCAAGGGCATGCGATCCGGCGTCGGACGGCACCGCCCCCTGCCCACCAGAGTGATGGGCAGGGGCATCGGACCGTCCAGGCCGGAACGCAAACCTGCGGGCGTGAGGGACCCCGCCCCCACGTACCCGGACCACGGACACGATCCGTGCCGCCCGGACGCGGCACGAACGCGGGCGACCAGAACGCTCAACACCGTTCGGAGCCTTCGGCCGAGCATGTGCAACTCATGCTCAGTCCTTAGGAACGGTTCCATGTCGATCTCATCAGATGAGCCGCAGTACGGGCAGAGCATGCCCGACCCGATGACCGCGTACGCGCCGGCATCCGAAGCGGCACCGTCGACGCCGAGCAGGAGCAGGCGCTGCCGGAGCTGCCCCCGTGGCACTGCGTGCGGCTCGGGCCCGTCAGCGGGAGGTACCAGGGCTTCCAGGGCGCCAACCGGACCAGCTGCCTGGACTGCCGCGTGGACATCGATCCGCGCGGCGTCAACTCGCCGGCCACCTACCGCCTCAGCGGCGACTTCTACGACGTCTTCTCGATCCACCTGCCGGACCGGCCGCCCATCACGTGGCGCAGGTACCGCGAGTCGTGGATCATCGACGCACCGCAGGTCACCTGGACCAGGTGCAACGTGACGATCATCGGCGAGGTGCGGTTCTGGAAGGGCACTCATCCGCTGACTCACGCGTAGATCAAGATCCCGTGGCGAGCGGGCGGGCGTTCAACCGCATCACCGACTACGAGCAGGGGACGTTCAAGCGGGTGAGCGACGCGCAGCCGCAGCTCGCGGTCGAGCTCACGAACTCGGCGCTGGACTACTACAGGAACAGCGACGAGCGACGGCTCAACCTCGCCTACCACAACCTGGTGAGCAAGCGGGCCGACATGCTCGCCGCGGCGGACAACTCCGACCAGGCACGGCGGGAACTGGAGGAGCTGCAGCACAAGCTCGAAGAGCGCAAGGTACGGCCCAGCGTGCTGGAGCAGATCAGGATGACGCGCGAGAAGATGTAGGAGTGCGATCTGCGCGGCGCCTCGCGGAACTTCCGTAAGGCGCCGCACAGAGTCGCAGGGCACATGGCCGCCGGGCTCAGTCCTTGACGACCTCCACCCAGTAGCGGCCGTCGCCGTCACGGTGGGCGCCGTGGATGTCGGTGGCCAGGTCGGGGAAGGCCCGGTCGAAGTCCTCCAGAGCCCGCAAGTACGTCATCAGCGGGCCGCCGGCCGGGCCGGTCGCCTCGCCGGGCATCAGCATGGGGATCCCGGGCGGGGTGACCACCACCGTGGCCGCGGCGACCCGGCCCGGCAGGTCGGCCAGCGGGACACGCTCGGTGCGGGCCCGGATCATGGCCTGGTAGCAGTCGGCGGGAGTCGACACCGCCTCCGGCAGGGTGGTGAAGACCTGGTCGAGAAGCTTCCCGAGCTCGGAGTCACGCAGCTTCTCGTGGACCAGGGTGCAGAACTTCTGCAGCGAGATCGCGTCCGGCCCGAAGCCGGGCAGCACCTCCGCCAGGGGCAGATCGCCGTCGTAGGCGTTCTTGAAGTCGGTGAGCGCGTCGATCAGGGTGCCCCACTTGCCCTTGGTGATCCCCATGGAGAACAGCACCAGCAACGTGTGGTCGCCGGTCTTCTCCACCACGATGCCGCGCCGCTGCAGGTAGGCGGCCACGACGCGGGCCGGGATGCCCCACTCGAGCGTGCCCGTGGCGGCGTCGGCGCCCGGGCAGGTGATCGTCACCTTGACCGGGTCGAGCAGGCAGTAGCCCTCGGACATCCCGTCGAATCCGTGCCAGGCGGCCCCCTCCTCCAGAGTCCAGCACCGGGGCTCGGCGCACAGCAGCGCCGGGTCGGCGTCGGCGAACGGGACGGTCTGGCCGGTACGCGGGTCGGTGACCGCAGGGGGCTGCCAGACGCCGAAGAACCAACGCGGCCGATGGCCGTCCTCGCGGATGCGGGCGGCCAGCCGCACCATCGCCTGCCGGAACCGCACCGCCTCGACGATCGCCTCACCGGTGAGGAACGGCCCCGAGGGACCGTCCATCATCGCCGCCGCCACGTCCAGGGAGGCGATCATCGGGTAGAGCGGCGACGTGGAGGCGTGCATGAGGTAGGTCTCGTTGAACGTGTCGTAGTCGACCGGCGCCCGCTCCGCGGGGCGGACGTGCAGCATCGCCGCCTGCGACAGCGCGGCCAGCAGCTTGTGCGTCGACTGGGTGGCGAACACGGTGGGACGGCCGGGGCCCGGCAGCGTGCGCTCGTCGATCGCCATGCCGTACCGGCCGGCGTAGAGCGGGTTGAACCGGGCGTAGGCGAACCACGCCTCGTCGAAGTGCAGCCGCGGCACGCTGGCGCCCAGCAGCTCGCCGACCCGCACCGCGTCGTAGCACACCCCGTCGTACGTGGAGTTCGTGATCACCGCATAAGTCGGCCCGCCGGCGGCAAGGGGGTGGGCGGCCACCCGCTCACGGACCGTGCCCGCCTCCAGCGCGGCGGGCGGGATCGGGCCCGCCAGCCCGAGCCCGTTGCGCTCGGGCACGAGGTAGACCGGCCGGGCACCGCTGATGGCCAGCGCGTGCTGGACCGACTTGTGGCAGTTGCGGTCCACCAGGACGGTGTCGTCGCGGGCGATCGCGTGGTGGCCGACGATGCGGTTGGCGGTGGAGTTGCCGTTGACCACGAAGTATGTGCGGTCGGCGCCGAAGACGCGGGCGGCGTTGCGCTCGGCCTCTCCGATCGGGCCGGTGTGGTCGAGCGGCGACCCCAGCTCGGTGACCGAGATGGACAGATCGGTGCGCAACAGTCGTTCACCGTAGAAGTCGAAGAACGCCCGTCCCACCGGCGACTTGAGGAACGCCACACCTCCGGCGTGCGCCGGTGTGTGCCAGGAGTAGCGATGGTGATCTTGAAGCCGCCGCAGCGCGCCGAAGAACGGCGGAAGGATCTTCTCGGCGTACTGGTCGGCCGCGTAGGCGATGCGCCCGGCGATGAACTGCGGGGTGTCCTCCAGCGGGAAGACGTAGCCCTGGATGACCTCGTACACCCAGAGCGGAAGCTCCTGTTCCTGCGTCATCAGGAAGACGGGCAGGCCGCGGAACCGCCTGGCCACCGCGCCCAGCAGCTCCTCGGCCCCCGGTGCGGCCCAGGCCGCCAGCACCGCCGTCAGCGACGCGTCCGACCCGACCACCGCCAGGGCGTCCTCGGCCCGGTGGGTCCAGCGCACCTGGAGCCCGAGCTCGTCCATCGCCGCGCACACGCGGCGGAGCTGCTCGGCGAGTGCCGAATCGGCGTCGGGACGTTCGGTGACGGCGGCCAGAACCGTTCGCTCCATGCGGCACTCCATGGTCGGGGGAAGGGGCGGGAAGACCCTCCCGGCCCACCGCAATAGTAACCGTGCGCAGTTGAATGGCAACATAGAGTTATTCACTTATGTGCACTGTGGGGTAACTGGTGGAGTACCGGCGTGCGCGCAGACTGCCGGGCGCTCGCAACGTGCTGGACGACCCCCCTCGTCGAAGCCGCTGGACGGGCAGGTGAAAGGCTGGACAGCTATATCCGTCAGCGGAACAGGGGCCATCTCCATGGGGGACACCGGACCGGCGAACCATTCCGGTGGGCCGGACGATCTGGACCAGGCCGCGGCGGTCTTCGCGAGCGTGCGGCCGCGCCTGTTCGGAATCGCGTACCGGATGCTGAGCAGCTCCACCGAGGCCGAAGACCTGGTGCAGGAGGTCTGGCTGCGCTGGCAGGCCTACGACCGCGGCACCGTCGCCGACCCGGCGGCGTTCCTGGCGACGGCGACCACACGGCTGGCCATCAACGCCCTGCAGTCCGCGCGGGTCCGCCGCGAGACGTACCCAGGCCCGTGGCTTCCCGAGCCGGTCGACACCGGCTCCGACCCGCACCTCGGCGCCGAGCGAGGCGAAGCACTCGGCTTCGCGGTCCTGCTCCTCCTGGAGAAGCTCTCCCCCACCGAACGCGCGGCGTACGTGCTGCGGGAAGCGTTCGACTACCCCTATCGGCAGATCGCCGACATCATCCAGGCCAGCGAGGTCGCGGTGCGGCAACTCGTGAGCAGAGCCCGCAAACGCCTCGTCTCCGAGCGCCGCGCACCGGTGAGCGGAGCCGAGCAGCGCAGGCTGCTGACGGCCTTCGTCGCCGCCGCCCGCACCGGCGATCTCGCCGCGCTGGAGGAACTCCTCGCCGCAGATGTGATCAGCTACTCCGACGGCGGCGGCGCCGTCCGGGCCTCGCGCATCCCCGTGGTGGGCGCGTTCCGGGTGGCGAAGTACGTCAGGGCGTTCGCGGACCGGTTCTGGGCCGGGGTCGACGTGGAATGGGGCGACGTGAACGGGCAGGCGGCCGCCTTGCTGCGCCGCGACGGCGAGGTGTTCACCGTCCTCACCGTCACCGCCTCCGACCAGGGCATCGACCAGGTGCTCTGGATGATGAACCCCGCCAAGATCACCGCCGCCTGACTCATCGCCGCCGGGCACCGGCGCCCCGCTTCGCCCGCCCGGCCCAGACCTGGCTGAGCTGAAGGACGCTCACGCCGAACAACAGCACGCCCAACGGGACGTGCACGGTCGTGACCTGCGCGCTGGATGCTGTCCCAGGTCCGACGACGCAACCGGTGGGAATGTGAGGCGGCGCGTCAGTGCGGCTGCCCCGCCGTCCACGGCCGGAGCTTGTCGGGGTTGCGTACTGCCCAGATGCGCGTGATCCGGTCGCCTGCGACGTCGAAGGCCATCACCGTCACGGTGACGCCGTCCTGCTGAGCCACCAGGCCGGGCTGACCGTTGACCGTACGCTCCAAGATCGTCATGTTGGGTACCCTGTCGGCGATGTCGATGGCGTAGCGCGCGATCCGCTCGCTGCCTTCGATCGGGCGGAGCGCGGCGTTGACCAGGCCGCCGCCGTCGCTGATCGCCGTGGCGCCGGGGTCGAGGAGGCCGATGAGGGCGTCGATGTCCTTGGCCTCCCAGGCCTGCTTGAAGTCCCTGACGATGCCGGCCTGCTGGGCTGTGGCGGTCGCGGGAGACTGCGCGGCGCGAATGCGGCGGCGGGCCGAGGAGGCCAGCTGGCGGCACGCGGCCGGGGTACGGCCGACGATGTCGGCCACTTCGGCGAAGGAGTAGCGGAAGACGTCGTGCAGGATGAACGCGACGCGCTCGGCCGGGGTCATCGACTCGAGCACCACGAGGAAGGCCATGTTGACCGACTCGTCGAGAGTGACCCGGTCGGCCGGGTCGAGCGTGCTGGCGCCCGGCCGCCCGCTGATCCACTCCGTACGATCGGGCAGCGGCTCCGGGATCCATTCGCCCACATAGCGCTCCCGCCGGGCCCGTGCCGAGCCGAGCAGGTCGAGACAGATGCGACCGGCGACCCTCGTCAGCCAGGCGCCGGGCGATTCGATGGCCTCCTGCTGCTCTCGCGACATGGCGTACCAGCGGGTGTACGTCTCTTGCACGACGTCCTCGGCATCGGCCAGGGAGCCGAGGAGCCGGTAGGCGAGATTGATCAGGTGACGCCGCTCACTGATGATCGCGCTCAGGCTGGGATCGGGCCGGGCGGGTCCTGGCTCGGATGCGGTGGTCATGGTGTCGTCGGCTCCCTCGGTGCAGTTGCTCTCACCCGTTCGACGAGAAAGAGCGCCGAACTGTGAGGTTGGCGGGCCGCCTCACATTCCCAGCGGTTGTGTCGTCGGACCCTGAGACAGCATCCGGCACGCAGGCAAGCTCAGCGACCCCGGCCTGGTGGAAGAGCCCCACCCGACCAGGTCGCCGGCCTGGAACACCGCTCAAATCGAGAAAGGAAGACCTCGCCATGTCCACATCAACGACGGCCGAGCAGGACGGACTTCAGTCGCGTCTGCCCGACCCCGCCCAGTTCTTTCCCGAGGTGGGAACGATCGCCGGGGCCATGACCAAGGCCACCCTGAACGGTTCGATCCCGCAGACCACCGTCAGCCTGGTGCACCTGCGCGCCGGGCAGATCGTCGGCAGCACGTACCACACCGTCCGGCAAACCGGCCTGCTCCGCAAGGCCGGGGAGACAGAGGAGCGCATCACCGCCGTGGCGTCATGGCGGGACGCCCCCTACTTCACCGACGCCGAACGGGTCGCGCTGGAGCTCGTGGAGGCCGTCCTCACTCCGAACGCGTTCGGGGAGCGCGTCCCCGATGAGTTGTACGCCAGGGCATCGGCCCACTACGACGACAAGGCGCTCTGGACGCTCACCATGGCGATCGGCCAGATCTGCTTCTTCATCCCCGTCGCCCTCATCGCCAAGCCGATCCCCGGCAGGCCCATCGGGAAGAATTACCGCAGGTAACGCCATCGGGCTCAGGGTGAGGGCGCGTCACCACGCCTCACCCTGAGGCCGGTCTGCGGGCTTTCCCGACACATGGTCGCAGGCTGGCCCAGTGACGGAGCTCCCGGTGAGAAGCTCGCGTCATGACGAGGGAGCAACGGGCGAAGGCCGATGCGGGCCTCAAGCAAGGAGGCCCATCATGCGTGGCGCCGTGATGCACGCCCCCGGCGACGTCCGCGTGGAGGAGCGCCAGGACCCTGAGATCGTCGCGCCGACCGACGCGATCATCCGCCTGCCCGCGACCTGTATCTGCGGGTCGGACCTGTGGCCGTACCGAGGGATCGAGGCCATCGACGGGCCGTCCCCGGTGGGCCACGAATACGTGGGCATCGTCGAGGAGGTCGGCAGCGAGGTGAAGACGATCAAGCCCGGCCAGTTCGTGATCGGGTCCTTCTTCGCCTCGGACAACACCTGCGAGATCTGCCAGGCCGGCTACCAGAGCTCCTGCATCCGCCGTGAGCCCATCGGCTCGCTCGGCGCCCAGGCCGAGCGGCTGCGCGTCCCGCTGGCCGACGGCACGCTCGTCGCCACGCCGGGTACCCCCTCGGACGACCTGATCCCCAGCTTGCTGGCCGCGTCTGACGTGCTGGGCACCGGCTGGTTCGGCGCCGTCGCCGCCGAGGCGGGCCCCGGCAAGACGGTCGCAGTCGTCGGCGACGGCGCCGTCGGCCTGCTCGCGGTGCTGGCCGCCAAGCAGCTCGGCGCGGAGCGGATCATCGCGATGAGCCGCCACGAGCCGCGGCAGAGGCTCGCCCGCGAGTTCGGCGCGACCGACATCGTCACCGAGCGGGGCGACGACGGCGTGGCGAAGATCAAGGAGCTCACCGGCGGGCTCGGCGCGCACTCGGTCATCGAGGCGGTCGGCACGCAGGAGTCGATGATGCAGGCCATCCGCTCGACCCGGCCCGGAGGGCACGTCGGCTTCGTCGGCGTCTCGCACGGCGTCGAACTCCCTGGCGAGGAGCTGTTCTTCTCCCACGTGCATCTGCACGGCGGGCCGGCTCCGGTCCGTCAATACCTGCCGGAGTTCATCGACCTGATCTGGAACCGCCGGATCGACCCCGGCAAGGTCTTCGATCTCGAGCTGCCGCTCGAGCAGGCCGCCGAGGGCTACCGGGCCATGGACGAACGCCGCGCCATCAAGGTGCTCCTGCGCCCATAGACCGGCCCTCGGCCGCGATGTCCCGGCTCCGTGCCGCCGCCGTCCCGGCTCCGTGCCGCCGTCGTCCCGGCTCCGTGCCGCCGTCGGCGCCCCACATGGCGCGGAAGGCGTCGCTGCGGTACGCCGGTCAGCTGCGCCGGCGTGGCCCGGCGGACTTCGCGTGCCATCCAGCCGGAGGGTCCTCGCCGGCCAACCCGTCCACGGCCTCGCGGAGCAGATCGGCATGCCCGGTGTGCCGCCCGTACTCCTCGATCAGGTCGCAGAGCAGCCGGCGCAGGCTGACGTGGCGCCCGTCGGAGTAGGCGGCGTGGACGAGCTGGTCGAGTCCGCCGGCGGCCAGGGCCGCGCCGAACGTCGCCCGGGACCGTTCGACGGTGGCGTCCCAGAGCGCGTAGAGGTCTTCGGGGGTGTCATGGGCGGCCGAGTTGAAGTCCCAGCCGGGGTCGCTGTCCCAGTCCGCGGTGTTCCACGGCGCGCCGAGCGGCGCGCCGCTGAGTTTGGTGCTGGACATCTGCTCCTCGACGCACGCGAGGTGCTTGAGCAGGCCGCCCAGCGTCAGCGAGGAGGCGCCGATGCGGGTCCGCAGCCCGGCCGCGTCGAGGTCGTCGGCCTTCCAGCGGAAGGTTGTGCGCAGGCGGTCGAGCGCGCCGACGAGGTGCTCGGCCTCGGTGCCGGCGAGGGGCGGTTCCCACCAGTGATCGCTGTTGGTCATGTCCGCCACCGTAGGCCCTATTCCGGATGTTCTGCGTCCGGAATGTGGCGGAGCTTGCCTCCAACCTCGACACCGTCCTCAAGGGGGGCGGATATACGATGTGCCTCGCCATTCACCAGAGGAGGACCGTGGACCTGGTCAAGCTGGGCGACGCATTCGCCGCGTTCTGGCAGGAACGGCACCTGTGCACGCTCTCCACCGCCCGCTCCGACGGCCCGCCCCACGTGGTGCCGGTGGGTGCGACCCTGGACCTGGCCTCCGGCATCGCCCGCGTGATCACCTCGGGGTCGTCGTACAAGGCCAGGCTCATCGGCGCCTCCGGCGTGCTCGTCGCACTCTGCCAGGTGGACGGCCGCCGGTGGTCGACGCTGGAGGGCCGGGCCGTGCTGCGCACCGAGCCGGAGCAGGTGGCCGACGCTGAGCGCCGCTACGCCTCCCGCTACAAGCCGCCCAGGCCCAACCCGTCGCGGGTGGTCGTGGAGATCCAGGTGACGCGCGTGCTGGGCAACGTGTGATCACCATCGTCGCATCGGGCCAGCCCGCCAGACGGTCGCGTTCGACCAGGATCAGCGGCTCTCGTGCGCCCAGGGCCTAGTTCGACGTCGGCGGCCAGAAACCGCCGTCTCTCCGCCTGGGTCATGCGGTTCCGGAGGACGAGCCCGCCTACGAACAACACAGCGAGCGGGCAGGCCGATCCCCGCGGCCCAGCCCGGGTACTCGCCGACGAACCACACGACGACGCCCAGGACGCACGCCGCCGTGACCGTGGGCCTCGGTTCGAGTCCCGTCAAGGACGGGAGTCGAAGACCGTGAGGTCGAGGCGGGCGGAGTCGGGCGTGATCTCGCACGCGCCCAGTTGCTCCGTGCAGCGCGAGCACGCGGGTGGAGGTGCCGCAGACGGCGCACACACGCTTGCTCGTGTCGAAGTCGAAAGCGTGGAAGGCGGCCAACGGCCTGGCGGGTCGACGGCCGCAGGGTGTACGAGGCCCTACTGCTCGCCCTGGGGCAGGTGGGCCTTGGCGTCGTCGTAGGAGGCGTCGCCGCTCGCCTTGGCAGGCCGGTAGACCAGGTACAGCACACCCGTCGTGAACGTCTCGGACTTGATCAGCTCCAGAGGGACGGGGTTCTCCCCCTCGTCGAACAGGCGCTCGCCCTTGCGGACGGCGATCGGGTGCACCAGCAGGTGCAGTTCGTCCAGCAGCCCCGCCTGCAGCAGCTGGCGGACCACCGAGACCGAGCCGCTCATGGCGATGCGCCCGCCCGGCTCGTTCTTCAACGCGGTCACGGCCTCGGCCAGGTCGCCCTGCAGCAGCTCGGAGTTCCGCCAGGTGAACTCGAGGGGCTGGCGCGACACGACGATCTTCCGTGCGTCGCCGAGCGTCTTCGCGAAGCCGGCGTCTTCTCCGCCCTCGGCCTCCCGCTCCGGCCACGCCCCGGCGAAGCTGTCATAGGTCTTGCGCCCCAGGAGCAGGGTGTCGGCCATCTGCGCCGACACGGCGGCGCCCATCTCGTCGTTGAAGTACGGGAAATGCCAGTCCGCCGGGTCCTCGATGACACCGTCGAGTGAGATGAACAGGCTTGCGGCGATCGTCCTCATGATGGTCCTCCAAGGAAGGGGCGGGCCGTCCGGCCCAGCCGTTCTGATGTGCCTCCAGCTTCGCGGGACCTGCTTACGGATCTCTTAAGGCCTTCCTTCGGGCGAAGCAGAAGACCCGGGCTTGTTCCGCCGGCGCCACGGCGTCCGAGACGGTGGCAATGGTACGGGAACAGCCGTGACAGCGGATCGTGCCCGTGTGCGTCTTGTACAAGGGGCAGGACCTCGGCACTGTCGTACGGGCCGGGTACCGATGGGCGGGCATGCCGTTCCATGCCAGGCGGAGCCGTCCGGGGATCGCTCTCCTGGGCCTCGGCATGAGGCACGACGGTGCCGTTCTCGTCGACGATGTTCAGGGGCGGAGTGTCGCCGGGTATTTCGAGGATCGCCTGTCCGGGGCGGCCGATCGTGATGTCCGCGCTCACCAGCGTCCCTGCTCGCCAGGCGAGGTCGATGCGGTGACCGCCGCGGTGGCGGATGCCGCGGACGGATCCGGTGTGCAGGACCGGCAGCGCGAGGTCGTTCCAGATGCCTTGGAGGTTGGCGGCAGGCCGTTCCCCACGTCATCCGGCCCGTTGAAGGCCCACCAGCGCACGTGCGCCGCGTCCAGGCCCACCGCCGCGCCGTCCAGCCAGCCCAGCTCCGGGCCCGGGCTGCCCGGGCTCTGGCAGGTGTCGACCAGCCAGAGGCCGTCGTTCGTCAGATGGTGGAAATGGCCCAGGACGTACGGCAGGAGGAGCGGCTTGTGCGGGGCCCGCTCGCCGCCTCTGGTCCACCGCCGGATCTCGGCGACCCGCTCGATCCAGTCCACGGTCGGCCAGTGTGGAGCGATCTTCCGGCCTCGGTACACGGTCGTTGATGTTCGTATGCCGCGGCGGCCGGCCACGTCTTATAGTCGCCGGGTGAGCGATCTTCAGCCGGGCGTTTACCAGCATCTGATCACTCGTGAGCTGGATGGCCTGCTGCGTACGGTATCCGATCGCGAGCTGATCGACCGGCGGTCGCTGGACATCGCCGACTCCCACGAGACCCTGGCCCGGCATCTGGCCGCGCTCACCCGTCGGGCGTTGCGCTCCGTACGGGGCGAGAACGACACGGTGCGGCTGGCCCGGCAGGTGGAGATCGTCAATCGGATCGCCGGCCTCATCGGCGCCCTGGTGCCCGAGGCCGCCTCGGCCGAGGAGCTCGTGGAGTCCGCCGAGGAACTGCTGGGCATCGCGAGCAGCCGGGACGCGGCCGGACAGGTACGGTTTCCCGCGCGTCCGGTGATCCCCCTCACCGGTAGCGCGTTGCTGGTCAACGGCAGAGGGCAGCCGGAGATCGGCCACGAGCTCAACCGCGAGCTGGCCTCCGCCGATCGCGTGGACCTGCTCTGCGCATTCGTGAAGTGGAACGGCGTACGGGTCCTGGCCGAGGCGATCGAAGAGTTCCTGGCGCGCGGCGGCCGGCTGAGGGTGGTGACCACCACGTACATCGGCGCCACCGACCGCCTCGCCCTCGACCGGCTGGCGGCCATGGGCGCCGAGATCCGCGTCTCCTACGACACCCGGACGACCAGGCTGCACGCCAAGGCCTGGCTGTTCCATCGGGCCAGCAGCCTGTCCACCGCCTACGTGGGCTCCTCCAATCTGTCGCAAACCGCCCTCAGCCACGGGCTCGAGTGGAACGTACGACTCGCCCAGGCCGAACAACCCCACCTGATCGACACGTTCACCGCCACATTCGACGACTACTGGGGCGACCCGTCGTTCGAGCCCTACGATCCGGCACGGGATGCCGAGCGGCTCGACCGTGCCCTGTCCGCCGAACGGGCCGACGGCCGGACGGTCGTGCTCGATTTCGCACACGTCGACGTCCGTCCCTACTCCTACCAGCGCGAGATCCTCGACGAGCTCGCCGCCGAACGGCAGATCCACGACCGCTGGCGCAACCTGGTCGTCATGGCCACCGGCACCGGCAAAACCATGGTCGCCGCGCTGGACCACCGGCGGCTGCGCGGGACCGGGCAGGCGGACTCGCTGCTGTTCGTCGCCCACCGTGCGGAGATCCTGCGGCAGAGCCTGCTCACGTTCCGGCAGGTGATGCGGGACGAGACGTTCGGCGAGCTGTACGTTGACGGCTCCCGCCCAGAGCGATGGCAGCACGTGTTCGCCTCGATCCAGTCCTTGCATGCCAATCCGCTGCCGGAACCGGACCGGTTCGACATGGTGATCGTGGACGAGTTCCATCATGCCGAGGCCTCGACGTACCGGCGTCTGCTGTCCGCCGTGCGGCCGAAGGTGCTGCTGGGGCTCACCGCGACGCCGGAACGCGCCGACGGCCAGGACATCAAGCACTGGTTCGGCGGCAGGATCGCCGCCGAGCTGCGCTTGTGGGAGGCGCTGGAGCGCGGGCTCCTGGCCCCGTTCCAGTATTTCGGCGTCCACGACGGCACCGACCTGCGCCAGATCGGCTGGCGCAGGGGCCAGGGCTACGACACGAACCAGCTCTCGAACATCTACACCGGCAACGACCGCCGCGTCGCCGTCGTGCTGGAGACCTTGCAGCGCAAGATCGGCGATGTCGGAAGGATGCGGGCCATCGGCTTCTGCGTGAGCATCGACCACGCCCGCTTCATGGCTGACCGGTTCACCCGAGCCGGGCTTGCTTCGGTGGCTGTCACCGCGCAGAGCCCGGCCGGCGAGCGTGCCCAGGCGTTACGAGACCTGAGAGACCGGCGGATCAACGCGGTGTTCACCGTTGACCTCTTCAATGAGGGCGTCGACGTTCCCGAGATCGACACCGTGCTCTTCCTGCGCCCCACCGACAGCGCCACCGTCTTCCTGCAGCAGCTGGGGCGGGGCCTGCGACTGGCCGACGACAAGCCGTGCCTGACCGTGCTCGACTTCGTCGGACATCAGCACAGACAGTTCCGCTTCGACCGGCGCTATCGGGCGCTCACCGGCGCCGGCCGTACCGGAATCGCACGGGAGATCGAGCAGGGGTTCCCGGCACTGCCCGCGGGCTGCGTGATCGACCTGGACCGTGACGTGCGCCGGCTGGTCCTCGAGAACGTCCGGCAAGCGCTCAGCCTGAACTGGCGTGATCTGGCACGCGAGCTGCGCGACCTCGGTGACGTCAGCATGGCCACGTTCCTGCAGGAGACCGGGCTGGACGTGGAGGATCTCTACCGGCGCCGTCAGGGCTGGGCCTCCCTGCGGCACACCGCGGGACTCGACGCCGCGCCCCCCGGCGAAAGGCTCGGGCGCGCCTTCGGCAGAATGCTGCACATCGACGACGTCGAGCGCCTCGCCTTCCTGACCGAGGTGCTGGCCGGCCGCACTCCCCGCGCCCCGCGCGAGCTCCGCCTCATGGCCATGCTCGACGCGATGTTGTGGGGCGGCACCGAGCCCGTCTCCGGCATGGAAGGCCGGCTCGCGCGGCTCACCGGTGCTCGTGCCGCGGAGCTCAAGGAGCTGGCGGGCATCCTCCGCTCGGGAATCCGTCACGTCGCCCCGCCGCTGGACCCCGTCGTGCCGTTGCACGTCCATGCCCGCTACAGCAAGAACGAGGTGCTGGCCGCCTTCGGCATCGACAGGCCCGCGCACATGCGGGAAGGCGTCAAGTACGTCCCCGGGCACCGGGCGGACCTGTTCTTCGTCACCATCGACAAGTCCGAGGACCACTACTCCCCCACCACGCTCTACCACGACCGGGCGATCAGCGAAGAGCTGTTCCAGTGGGAGTCGCAGAGCACCCTGCGCTCCTCGGCCGCCACCGCCCGCCGCTACCTGACCGGCGAATCCACGGTTCATCTCCTGATCCGGCAGTCCAAACGCGACGAAGGGCTGGGCGCTCCGCCATACACCTACGCCGGCCCGATGCGCTACGTGAGCCACGAGGGCGAACGACCCATCCGTTTCGTCTGGCGCCTGGAGCACTCGCTCCAGCCCGATGTGTTCCACTACGCCAAGGCCACCGCGGGCTGAGCCGACCGCAACGGGATGCACGTGGTCCACGACGGCCCGCGACAGGCGCCGCCCGCGCCCTCATACGACGTGCCCGTGCAGGCGGGCCGAACTGCTGCGCATCGTGTACGGCGCGCAGACCGTGCCGGCCGCCGTGGACAACGCCTCACGGTTCGGCGACGCCACCCGGTGGGCTGGAAGATGGCCGCGGCACTGCGGGGCCGGGCCTCGACGGACCTCATGGACACCTACCATGCCGAGCGGCACCCGGCCGGAGCCTGGGTCCTGCACATCACCCAGGCTCAGCGCGTCTTCGCCAACCCCCGGCCCAGCGCGGACGCCGTCGAGCTGCGCAAGGTCTTCACCGACCTGATGCGCCTGCCCGAGGCCAACAGACACCTGGCGGGCCTGATGTCGGGTCTGTCGCACTCCTACGACCTGCCCGGCGACCACCCGCTGGTCGGTCACCGAGTCGCCGGTCTCGATCCGTCGCTGTTCCTGGCCGGCAGGCCCGTCCTGCTCGACCTGGCCGGGATCCTCCCGCACGACCTCGGCGCCACGCGCGCCCAGCCGGTGGACGGCCTGCCCCACGCGATTCTGGTCCGGCCCGACGGCTACGCGGCCTGGGCGGCGGACACGGATCCCGACCTGGACGCGCTCATCGGCAATCCGTGCTGGCCCCTCATGGCGTAGGTCTGCGGGGAGACAGGCCTACATCCGGCGGTTGTCGAGTCAGCCGGAAGGCCCCGCCTCCTGAAGCGCCCGGTGCATGGCGAACGAAACAATTCCATAGGATTGTTGAACGATGCTACAATCCTCTTGAATTTGCCAATGCGCCCGACCCGCCGAAGGACGCCCCTTGACCAGCGACGACAACCGCCAGACCCGCTCCGCCGAAGAGGTGGTGCGCGCCTGCGCGATCCGGGCCAAGCAGAGCTGCGCGACCCTCCACAACGCGACGGACACGGCCATCGACACCGCGCTGCGCGCCATGGCGGAACGGTTGCGGGCAGCACGGGACACTCTCACGGCCGCCAACGAGGAAGACCTCGCCGCAGCCGTGTCCGCCGGGATGTCACCTGCCCTCCAGGACCGGTTGCGGCTCACCGGCCCGCGGCTGGAGAGCATGGCCGCGGAGCTGCGCACGCTGGCGGACGTGGCGCACGAGCTTCGGGACAGGGCCCTCGAGGAGCGCCCGGACGGCCTCACCCTGCTGGAACGCCGCCGGCCGGTCGGCGTCATCGGCGCGAACTTCGAGGCACGTCCGAACGTCACCCTCGACATCGCCTCCCAGTTCCTCAAGTCGCGCAACGCAGGCGTGCTCCGCACCGGTTCGGCCGCACTCCGCTCGTCCCGGGCCATCGTGGAGCAGGTGATCGCACCCGCCCTCGGCGAAGCCGGCCTCGATCCGGACGCCATCCAGCTGGTGCCCAGCGAAGACCGCTCGGCGGCGTACGCGCTGGTGTCCCTGCCCGAGCTCATTCCGCTGGTCATCCTGCGCGGCAGCGGCGACAGCACCCGCGACCTCGGCCGCGAGGCCGCCCGCCACGGCGTGCGCACCCTCGCCCATGCCGACGGCGGCGGAGTCCTGTACGTGGACTCAGCCGCCGACGACAAGACCGTGCACCAGCTGATCGCCGACAGCCTGGACCGGCTGGGCGTGTGCAACCGGCTCAATCTGCTGCTCATCGACCGATCCGTGTACGACGAGCGGCTACCCGGCATTCTCCAGGTCCTGGATCGCCTGGGCATCACCGCTTCCCTGCCCCCGCACACCCACCCGCGCGGGTACGAGTGGTCGCTCGACTCCAAGCAGGCGGCCACCGTGACGGTCGACGCCTCCGACGGCCCACTGCACGCGGCCCGGATCGCCAACGAAGAGACGTCCGGGCTCGCCGCCGCCATCGCGACCGAGGACCCGGCCGCCGCCGCGCAGTTCATCGACGCCTACGCCGGCTCCGGAGTCTTCTGGAACTCCACGACGCGGCTCCTCGACGGCTTCAAGCTGCTGCGGCTGCCGGAAACCGGCATCAACATCGACCGGCTCCCCGGACCACGCGGCCCGGTCAGCTTCCGCGATCTGTACCTGCGGCAGTACGTGGTCGTGCCGAGCGAACGGTTCACGTCCTGACCGGACCGTCATTGCCCCGCCGATCAGAGCAAGAGTTCGGGAGGCAGGCACAAAGGCGTCTCCGCACTCCGGAGCGCTCAGCGGCTCAGGCAGTCGCCAGTTTCCGGATGCGCGGATGGTTCTCCAGCGCCCACCGCACGGTCTTCGGCGGGCGCCCGAGCAGGGTTTCCAGCTGGTCGGTGACGCCGCGGTACCCTCCGCCGCCGATCAGCCGGGTCAGGGTCTTGAGGTGCTCCGCAGTGTGCGGAAACTCGGCCAGGGCGCTGTCCACGTAGTTCTCGTTCCAGGTGTGGTGTCGACCTCTTCGGGAACTTGACTTGCTCCCCGGCTTGAAGTCCCGGGGATTCCCGTGCCGCTCAGGCGGCAGTTCGCGGCGCGCCACTCGCGCCGGGAACTGTGGTACAGGATGCTTGACGCTTCACCGACCCAGCCGGGTCTCCACGCCCTGACACGACCAGCCCGGCCGCCTGTCCTCTCGTCTTGATGTTCTTCGCAGCGTTCACATCAGCGTGCTCGACATGCCCACAGCG
>NZ_JBEFAK010000053.1:0-61472 GCF_040137845.1 Nonomuraea sp. B19D2
GCGAGCGCGTCAAGAAGCCAGCCAAGAACACCTTCCCGACCAAGAAGCGTGACACTGCGCAGCCGGCCACCAAGGCCAGCTACAAGATCAAAATCTTGAGAAAGGCGCCTTCACCAGCGCAAATGCCTTAACTCACCGGCATTGCCTTGAGCTGGGATGATCGGACTTGTCTAAGGCCCCGTTCACGCCAGATCAGAAGGCACTTTCCGAGTGAACTCTACCGCTCTGCACCGCAAGATCACCGCGTCCGCCGACGGCCGCGGGCTGGTATCTCACGCCGGTGCTCTGCTGCTGTTGCAGACGCTGCGCATCACCGGGCTCAACAAAGCTCTGTCGCAGCGGCTGGAGCGGTGGCGGCCCACCCGCGCGATCCACGATCCCGCAAAGATCATCACCGACCTGGCCATCACCCTGGCACTCGGCGGAGATTGCCTGGCCGACATCGCGATCCTGCGCACCCAGCCCGACGCGTTCGGCCCCGTCGCCTCCGACCCCACGGTCTCGCGCCTGATCGACCGTCTCGCCACCGACCCTGACGTCAGGCTTGGCCGCCAGGTGCTCCCACATCCAATTGCCAGCAAAGCAGCGCTCTACTAAAACCCTGCGCAGAGCCCCATGATCGTGATATCGACCGAACATGCCCAAGGAATATGCCGCTCTGCTTGCCCAAGTGATTCCGGTGCTCGCCCTGGCTGTCGGGCTTGAGCTGCGATCCCTCACTGCTCGCTACGTACTGACTGGCCATGAACTGCTCTCAACGCTAGAAGAGAGCGATCGCATCCCGAGGATCATGACTCAGCGAATGGCTGAAACCCAAGGGCAACTCATGCTCGGCATTACGATCCTGTTCCTGTCGCTGACCCAGGTGGTGTTCGCTGTAGCGGAACTCAAGAGCCTGGAAACCGTGGCAGGTGCCGCTACCCCGCTACGCAACGGAGTTGGAATCGCGCTCATTGTTGGCATCTGCGCAGCCTTCACACTCCCAGCCCTCGAATCGCTCACCCGAGTGATCTTTACGACGAAGCCGAACTGGAAAACCCCAGGTAGGCGCGTCGCGTGCATCACCACAACAATGGCCGTTCTCTTCACAGGGATTGCCGTACTGCACCTGCTTTGGGATGTCTGAGCAACCTTCTCCAAGCGAGCCGGGAGCCGCGGGTGAACTTGCCGACCGCAGTGGTGGCGTCCACCTCTTCCGTGGCCGACACCAGCTCGCCGCCCGCGGTCTGCAATCGGGCGAGGTTGAGCTGATTGCCCATCCGGTTTCGGCCGGACCGGGAGTACTTCCACACGAGGAGCGCCTTGGCCCCGTCCGTCTCCACCGCAGCGATGGCCGCCACGATCGTCCGTTGGAGGTCCCTCCCGGACACATCGAGATCTTCGATCCAGCCGCTTGCCCGGCGGGAGATAGTAACCCCGCCGGGCTGTACGGGCGCTCGGCTGCGCCGGATCTCCCGGCGACCCGGTCGTCAGGAAGCCGGGGTGAGAACCTTCGCCTCGTGCTTCGGCTCGGCCGGCTTGCGCCGCATCCGCTCCTTGGCCCGCTCCACCATCGTGTAGAGCGTCGGCACGAGCACCAGGGTGAGCAGAGTCGAGGTGATCAGACCGCCGATCACCACGATGGCCAGCGGCTGCGAAATGAACCCACCCGAACCGGTCACCCCCAGCGCCATCGGCGTCAGCGCGCAGATCGTGGCCACCGCCGTCATCAGGATCGGCCGCAACCTGCGCCGGCCGCCCTCGATGACCGCCTCCACCACGCCCATGCCCTGCTCGCGATACTGGTTGATCAGGTCGATCAGCACGATCGCGTTCGTCACCACGATGCCGATCAGCATCAGCATGCCGATCAGCGCCGGCACGCCCATCGCCGTGTCGGTCGCCACCAGCAGCCCGATCGCGCCCGTCGCCGCGAACGGGATCGACACCAGCAGGATCAGCGGCTGCACGAAGCTGCGGAACGTCGCCACCATGATCAGGAAGACGATCGCGATCGCCGCCAGCATCGCCATCCCCAGATCGGAGAACGCATCCGCCTGGTCCGCCGACGCGCCGCCGATCTCGTAGGTGGCGCCCGAGGCCAGCGCCAGCCCGTCCAGCTTCGTCGTCAGCGCCTGCGTCACACTGCCCAGGTTCCCGGCGTCGGCCACCTTGCCCGACACCGTCGCCGAACGCTCACCGTCGATCCGCGTCACCTGCGTCGGCCCGGCCACCTCCCGCACGTCCGCCACCGACGACAGCTTCACCAGACCGGCCGCCGTCGCCAGCTTCAGATCCTTGATCGCCTTGATGTCGTCCGGCGCGTCCGCGCCACGCAGCACCAGGTCGCTGACGCGGCCGTCCAAGGTGATCTGGCCCAGCGGCGCGCCGCGGAACGCCTGCGCCACCGCCTGCCCCACCTGCGCCTCGCTCAGCCCGCGCTCGGCCGCCTCCTCCCGGTCCACCACGACCTCGACCCGCGGCGCGCTGGCCTCCAGGTTGGACGACACATCACGCAGCCCCGACACCTCGCCCATCGCGGTCTTGACCGTGTCGGCCGCCGCGCGCAGCGTCTCGGCGTCGGGCGCCTGCACGACCACGTCGATCGTGTCGGAGGAGAACCCGCCCCCGCCGGCGCCGCCCACCGTGACCTCGCCGACGCCCGACAGCTCGTCGATCCGCCGGCTCAGCTCCTGCTGCACCTTGTCCGCGTCGGCCCCCTCCTTGATCGTCACCGAGTACGACGCCCGGTCCGCGCCACCGCCGACCGCGCCGCCCTGCATGGCGTTGCCGCCACCCACGTTCACCTGGTACGTCTCCACGCCGTCGACGTCCTTCAGCACGCCCTCCACCTTCTGGGCGGCCTTGTCGGTCGTCGCCAGGTCCGCGCCGACCGGCATCTTCTGCGACAGGGAGATCGTGTTCTGGCCCGAGGAATCCAGGAAGTTCGTCTGCAAGCTGCCCGCCAGGCCCATCGTGGCGACGAACACCGCCACCCCGATCAGCACGGTCGTCAGCTTGAACCGAGTCGCGAACCGCAGCACCGGCAGGTAGGCCCGCTGCAACGGCGAGCGCAGCTCCTTGGCCTCGGCCTCCTCGCGCTGCTTGCGCGCCTGCTCCGGCGTCAGCTCCGGCGTCTTCAAGAACCAGTACGCCAGCACCGGCACCACCGTCAGCGACACCACCAGCGAGGCCAGCAGCGCCACCGCCACCGTCACCGAGAACGGGCCGAACAGCTCGCCCACCATGCCGCCCACGATCGCGATCGGCGCGAACACCGCCACCGTCGTCAACGTCGAGGCCGTCACCGCGCCCGACACCTCACGCACCGCCGCCAGGATCGCCTGCAGCCTGGCCTCGCCGTAGCCGAGATGCCGCTTGATGTTCTCCAGCACCACGATCGAGTCGTCCACCACCCGGCCCACCGCGATCGTCAGCGCGCCCAGCGTCAGCATGTTCAGCGAATAGTCGCCCGCCCACAGCGCGATCAGCGCGATCACCACCGACAGCGGGATCGACACCGCCGTTACCAGCGTCGAACGCACCGACAGCAGGAACACCAAGATGACCAGCACCGCGAACGCCAGCCCCAGCAGGCCTTCGGTCGTCAGGCTCCGGATCGACTCCTCCACGTACGGCGCCTGGTCGAACACCACCGACACCGCCGTGTCCGAGCCGTCGCCCAGCGCCTTGGTCAGGTCCGGCAGCTTCGCGCGGATGTCATGCGAGATCGACACCGCGTTGCCGTCCGGCACCATCGTCACCGACACACCCAGGCTCGACCGGCCGTCCGTACGGGTGATCGTCGTCGCGTCCGCCAGCCCCTGCTTGATCTCCGCGACGTCGCCCAGCTTGACCGGCTTGAGCGGCTTCGGCTTGACCTGCTGCTGTGCGAGCGCCGGCTGCCCCTGGCCCTGTGCCTGGGCGGGCCGCGCCGTCTGCCCGGTCTGCCCGGTCGGGGGCCGCGTCTGCGACTGGCCCGGCTGCTGGGTGGCGGCCGCCGGCTGCGCCGGAGTCAGATACAGGTCCTTCAGCTTGGCCACCGAGTCGACCCGCGCGCCCACCTGCACCGTCAAAGACTTGCTGTCAGAGGTCAGGGTGCCCGCCGGGATCGGCGTGCCGTTCGCCTTCAGCACGTCGGGGATCTGCGCGGCCGACACTCCGGCCGCCGCCATCTTCTTGGCGTCCGGCTCGATCGTCACGACCTCGTCGCGGGTGCCCGTGACCTGCGCCTCCCGTACGCCCTCCACGCCCTGCAGCTCCGGCACCACGATCCGGCGCAGCTTGTCGGCCATCGCCCGCTCGTCGCCGCCGTCGCCCACCGCCAGCACCACCACCGGGATGTCGTCGGTGTTGCCCGCCACCACCTGCGGATCCACCCCGTCCGGGAGGGTGACCCGGCTGATGGCCTGCTGCATCTTGTTCAGCGACGACTCGACGTCGGTGCCGTACTCGAAGGCCACCTGGATCTGCGCCAGGCCCTCCTTCGACGTCGAGGTCATCTGCTCCATCCCGGCCAGCCCCTGGAAGGAGTCCTCGATCGGCTTGGTGACCTGGTCCTCGACGATCTCCGGCGAGGCGCCGGGGAACGACGCGACCACGAAGGCGCCGGGAAAGCTCAAAGACGGCAGCAACTGCTGTTTCAACTGCGGAATCGTGAACGCGCCGAACGCGCTGAGCACGACCGCGACCAAAATCACAAGGCTGCGGTTGACCAGGCTCAACCGGGCGAATGCGGTCATAGGCGTCCCCTCCAAGAGTTCGCCCCAGACTAACACTTCGCCTTGTACGAATATTTAGACAGATTGAGCTTTCCTGATAACCTTCTCAGGAAGCGAGAGGTGAGTGTGAGCGACGAACGCGAAGACCTGATCCGCCGGATCACCGAAACACAGCGTGGCCTGGGACGACTGTTCGCCCAGCACCAGTCCCCCCTGTTCTCCTCCAACCTCACCATGCGACAACTCCACGTCGTCATGCTCCTGTCCCTCAACGGCTCCGCCTCAGGACAGGAGCTCGCCCACCACCTCGGCGTCGGCCTCGGCACCGTCACCGGCCTCGTCGACCGCCTCATCGCGCACGGCCTGGCCACGCGTCACGAGGACCCCCACGACCGCCGCGTCCGCCGCATCGAGCTCTCTCCGGCCGGCACCGCCCTGGTCGAGGAGCTGCAGAGCGCCGGCTTTGAGCACTTCCGCCGCATCCTCGACCACCTCGACACCGAGACCCTGCGCTCCCTCGACCACATCAGCCGCACCATGCGCGCCGTGGCCGACAAGCTCTACAACGACTGAGAGGCCCGGCGCTGGACGACGCCGGCGCCTTTACGTTGTAGATTCCTTAGCCAGCCGGGACAGCACCTCCGGCAAGTCCCCCTCGTGCACCACCGTCAGCCGCCGGGTCGCCCGCGTCACCGCCACGTACAGGTCCTGGCCGCCCATCGGCGACTGCGCCAGGATGCCCGCCGGATCCACCACCACGACCGCGTCGAACTCCAGCCCCTTGGCCTGCCCCACCGTCAGCGCCACCACCGGCGCGTCCAGATCCCCGCCAGGCAGCAGCGCGGACACCTCCGCGTGGCGGGCGTCGGAGGACACCACGCCCACCCGGCCCTCACCGATCGCGGCCAGCTCCGCCGCCACCAGGTCAGCAAGCCCGGACAACGGCAGGCGCACCGCGCGCGGCCGGGCGCCGCCCTCGCGCACCGACTCCGGCGGCTCCTGGTCCGGCGCGAAGGTCCGCAACACGTCCGCGGCCACCGCCATGATCTCCACCGGCGTGCGGTAGTTGACCAGCAGCCGCTCCTCGCGCCAGCGCCCCGCCAGATGCGGGTCCAGCACCTCGCCCCACGAGCGCGCGCCCGCCGCCGACCCCGTCTGCGCCAGGTCGCCCACCACGGTCAGCGACTTCGCCGGCACCCGCCGCATGATCATCTGCCAGGCCATCGGCGACAGCTCCTGCGCCTCGTCCACGATCACATGCCCGTACGCCCACGTCCGGTCCGCCGCCGCCCGGTCGGCCGTCGTCAGGCCCGGCCCGTCGTCGGCGTGCCGCTCGGCCAGCACGTCGGCTCGGTCGAAGATGCCTGCCTCCAGCACGCCGGTCGACTGCAGCACCTCCTGCGCGTACAGCTCCTGCGAAGCCTGCTCCTGCGCGGCGTTTCGCGCCGCCACCCGGCGGGCGGAGTCGTCCTCGCCCAGCAGCTCGGCCGCCTCGTCCAGCAGCGGCACGTCCCCGACCGTCCACCCGGCCTGCGCCGGGCGCAGCAGCTCCTGCCACTCCAGACCCGACGGCGCCACCGCCCACAGCGTGTCGAACGACGACAGCAGCTCGGAGATCAGCCGCTGCGGCGTCAGCTCCGGCCACAGCTCCTCCAGGGCCCGCCGCACCGCCGGCTCGCCCCACAGCCGCTGCGAGGCCAGCTCCACATCCAGCTCGTCCAGGTCGCCCTCCAGGTCGAGCGGCTGCGACAGCTCCGGCTCGCCCTCGATGACCAGCTCCTCGATGTGCAGCGACTCCTCCAGCGCCCGCGCCTCGGCCCTGGCCAGCTCCTTGAGCATCTCGGTGACGTACAGCTTGCGGGCCATGTTGTGCGGCAGCCGCACCGCCCGCGCCCGGTCGCGCAGCCGCATGCACGTCTCCCTCGGAACCCGCAGGTTCAGCCCGTCCAGCTCGACCACCAGGTCGCCCTGCGGCACCCCCTGGCGCAGCGCCAGCGCGCGGGCGACCACCTCGGCCATCCGGACGTCGCCCTTGACCACCGCCGCCGCCGGAGTGTCGGCCGCGCTCACCCGCACCCGGGGAACATCTCCCCGACCGTGGTCATGACGACCTGCGTCTCCCCCAGCGCCGGCAGCACCTGGCTGATGTAGCGCAGGAACATCGGGTTGGGGCCCACCACCAGCACGCCGCGCCGCTCGAGCGTGTCGCGGTGGGTGTAGAGCAGGTACGCCGCCCGGTGCAGCGCCGCCACCGTCTTGCCGGTGCCCGGCCCGCCCTGCACCACCAGCGCCCCCTGCAGCGAGGAGCGGATGACCCGGTCCTGCTCGGTCTGGATGGTGGCCACCACGTCACCCATCCGGCCCGTCCTGCCCCGCCGCAGCGCCGCCAGCAGCGCCGCCTCGCCCACGAGCGTGCGCCGGTCGCCGTCGCTCATCCGCTCCAGGTCGAACACCTCGTCGTCGATGCCGACCACCGTGCGGTCCTTCAGATGCAGGTGCCTGCGGCGCACCAGCCCGCCCGGATCGGTGGCCGTGGCCACGTAGAACGGCCGCGCGGCAGGGGCCCGCCAGTCGATCAGGACCGACTCGTGATGCTCGTCGCGCAGCCCGATCCTGCCGACGTACGTGCCGGCGCCCGAGGCGTCGTCGATGCGGCCGAAGCACAGGCCGCGCTCGACCGCGTTCAGCTGGGCCAGCCTCCTGGCCTGCTCCGCGGCCATCGCCTCGCGCTCGACCATCGCCTGACGGGTGCCGCCCGCCCTGGCGTACGCCTCGCGCATCGCCGCCTGCGCCCGTTCCCTGGCGATGTCGAGCCTGCCGTAAAGCCACGACACAGTGCTCTGTTCGCTGTCAAGGGCTTCCGCGAGACCATCTTGACGATTAGCCATTGGCTGGTATACTCCTAACCGGAAGGGGTGTGGAGCTCTCGTTTCTAAAATGGAGCATTCGAGCTTAACCCCGCGCAAGACCGCGCGCAAACGATCCGGCTCATCGGCGTGTTCGCACGCTGCCCCGAGATCAAGCCCATCTCTTCATGCACCCACGCCCGCGCCTTCGGCCAGCGGCGTCACGGGCCCACCTTCACCCCGCTCTCGATCGCCAGGCGTCCTACGTTTGACACCTTTTATGGCTAACCGCTATCTATTAGCTAACCGTTAGGGGGTGGAGTGCAAGACGCAGTGCTGGCGATGCTCGCCAAAGAACCCTCACACGGGTACGACCTACGCACCCGCCTGCGGGAGAGCCTCGGCCCACTCGGCGAGTCGATGAACCCCGGACAGATCTATGTGACATTGGCCCGGCTGGAAAAGGCCGGCCTCGTGGTCTGCGAGCCGGCGGCCGGCCTGCCCGAGCGGCCGGAGCGCAAGGTCTACGCGCTGACGCCGGCCGGGCAGCAACGGGTGACCGCCTGGCTGGCCGAGGTGGGCTGGCCGAAACCCGACCTGGCGGAGTTTCATCTCAAGCTCGTCGCGGCGGACGCGACCCGGCTGGCCGACCCGGTCGAACTCGTGGCGGCCCAGCGCCGTGAGCTGCTGCGCCGCTTGCGTGAGGTGCAGCAGGCGGCGCTGGCCGAGCCGGCGGGGTCGGGCGCCGGCCTGCTGCTGGAAGGGGTCGTGCTGCGGTTGCAGGCGGACCTGCGCTGGCTGGATGCCTGTGAACGGGCCTGGTCCAAGGTCGATCACGAAGTTGAGGGTGGATGAACGTGTCAAGTGCCGCGGTCCGGGCCTGCGACCTGATGAAGACGCATGGCCAGCACAGCCGGGTCCGCGCGGTGGACGAGGTCGACCTGGAGGTTCCCCAGGGACAGACGCTGGCGGTGATGGGGCCCAGCGGCTGCGGGAAATCCACTCTGCTGCACCTACTGGGTGGCCTGGAGCGGCCTACCGGCGGACAGGTGTGGGTGGCCGGGCGGCGCATCGACACGCTGAGCGAGCGAGCTCTGGCGCGCATGCGGCGCCGGTCGGTGGGATTCATCTTCCAGGCCTTCCATCTGGTGGAGGAGTTGTCGGCGGCCGAGAACGTCGAGCTGCCCGCGCTGCTGGCCGGGCGCTCGCGCCGCCAGGCCAGGCGGCACGCCGGCCTGCTGCTGGAACGGGTCGGGCTCGCCGGGCGCGCCCGGCACCTGCCGTCGCAACTGTCGGGAGGACAGCGTCAGCGGGTCGCCGTCGCTCGCGCGCTGGTCAACGACCCGCTGGTCGTCATGGCCGACGAGCCGACCGGCAACCTCGACACCGCGGCGACCCTCGATGTGCTGAGGATCTTCGAAGAGCTGCGTACGGCGGGACAGACGCTTGTGATCGTCACCCACGACGAGCGGGTCGCGGCCACCGCGGACCGGCTGATCTCGATGCGCGACGGGATGTTCGTCGACGACACCCGGCTGGCCGGCTCCCACACGCGCGGGCTCGGCGGGCTGATCGGGCTGGAGGGCTGAACGTCATGGGCGCCATCGTGCTCGTCGTGCGCCTGGTGCTGGCTGACGTGCGCCGGCACCAGGTCCAAGCCGTGCTGCTCCTGCTCGCGGTCACCGTGGCCACCGCCAGATGGCACTGGGCCTGTCCCTGCGCGGCGTGAGCGACGCGCTGTACGAGCAGACCCGCGCGGCCACCGCCGGGCCGGACGTGGTGGCGCTCTCCGGCGACACGGGCCCCGCCGTGACCTCGGCCCTGGCCTCGCTGGCGGACGCCCCAGAAGTGATCGCCCACCATGGCCCCTATCGCATCGTCTACGCCGACCTCACCACGCGCGATTCCACCTCGTCCCCAGTGGTGGTGCACGGCTTCGCCGAGAAGCCCGGCACGGTCAACCGGCCGCTGGTGACCTCGGGCCATTGGGTACGCTCCGGCGGCACGGTCCTCGAACGCGGCTTCGCCACCGCGCTGGGCGCCGGCGTCGGCGACCGCGTCACCATCGCCGGCCGGTCGTACCCCGTCGTCGGGATCGCCGTCACCGCGGCCACCTCCGTCTACCCCGGGGCGGCCCAGATCGGCCCCGGCGGCGGCCCCAGCGACTACACCGGACTGGCCTGGATGACCCGATCAGATGCCCGGACACTGGCGTCGTCCCAAGACCTCCCGGTGACCTTGGCCCTGGACCTGAAGCTGCGCGACCCCGCCGCGGCCGACGCATTCATCGACGCCCGCGACCTGTCCACCGTAAGGATCGCCTTCCACTCCTGGCAGTTCGGAGCCCAGCGGGACATGGCCATCCTCAGGGTCAGCCAGCCGATCCTGGTCGTCGGCAGCTGGCTGCTCAGCTTCCTGGCCATCACCGGAGTGGCGGCGCTGGCCGCCGGACGCGCCGTCGAGCAGACGCGCCGGGCCGGGCTGCTCAAGGCCGTCGGCGCCGCCCCGGGTCTGATCGCCGCCGTCCTGCTCACCGAGTATCTGGCGCTGGCGCTGGCCGGCGACGCGCTGGGGCTGCTGATCGCCCGCCTGACCGTGCCCGCCGTCGCCAGCCCCACCGCCAGCCGGATCGGCGACGCGGCCGGGCCGACCGGCGCCACCATCGCCGCGACGACCGTCCTCGCCGTGGCGGTGGCGGTGCTGTCCTCGCTGCGTCCCACGCTGCGGGCCATGCGTACGGCGACCGTCACGGCGCTGACCGCCACCGCGCACCAGCCCCGTCACCGGCCCTGGCTCACCGCGCTGTCCGCGCTGCTGCCCACGCCGCTCCTGCTCGGGCTGCGGCTGACCGCCCGCCGGCCGGGCCGCGCCGCGCTGCAGGCGTGCTCCACCGCCACCACAGTGATCGCGATCGTCGCCCTGCTGACCCTCTACGTCCAGCCGGAGAGGGGCTACGGCCTGGGTGGCTCCTCCGCCCTGCCCAACCTGCGGGGCGAGCACGACCGCCGGCTGATGCTCGCCGTCACCGTCCTGCTGATCGCACTCGCCGTCGTGAACACCATCACGTTCACCTGGACCACTGCCGTGGAGGCCCGGGCGAACATGGCCATCGCACGCACGCTCGGCGCCACCCCAGGGCAGATCTCCGCGGGGCTGTCCACCGCACAGCTCCTGCCCAGCCTGCCCGGTGCCGTCATCGGCGTCCCGCTGGGCATCGGCCTGCTCTCGCTCTTCGCCGCCAGGAATGCGGTGGATCCCCCCTCCTCCTGGCTGCTCGGCGCCGTACTCGCGACCCTCCTGGCAACAGCGGCACTCACCGCCCTACCGGCACGCCTGGCAGCCCGACGGCCCGTGGCACAGACCCTCAGCGCCGAAACGGCCTGACAGACTCAGGCAGCACGATCGAGCACCACCTCTGCGGTCATGACGGCATGCCGGTCGGATTGTCGGCAGGCACACCGGCAACGGGCGGGGCGAGCTCGAGGGTCTCGACCCGGAGAGTGGTGGCTGACGGTCTTGGGGCTGTTGAGGAAACGGCCAGCCGGCGGGCCGCAGAGCCGGGAATGCTAGCTTGTTCGACCATGTCTGACTATCTGCGGGAGCTGTTCTCCCTCGACGGCCGGCGCGCCCTGGTGACCGGTGGAAGCTCCGGCATCGGGTACGCCATCGCCGAGGCGATCGGCCGGGCCGGGGCCGAGGTCGTGGTGGTGGCCCGCAGGGAGAGCGAGCTCGACAAGGCCGTCACCCGGCTGCGCGAGCACGGCGTCACCGCCTCCTGGATCAGCGCCGACCTCGCCGACCGCGACGACATCCAGCGCGTGTGCGCCACGGCCGGCGACATCGACATCCTCGTCAACGACGCCGGCAACAACATCCGAAAGCCCATGGCCGAGCTCACCGTCGACGACTACGAGCTCACCATCGCCGTCCACCTCACCGCCCCCTATCTCCTCGGCCAGCACTTCGGCCCGAAGATGGCCGCCCGCGGCTGGGGCCGCATCATCAATCTCGGCTCCCAGCAGTCCATCAGCGCCTTCGGCGACAGCGGCGCGTACGGCACCGCCAAGGCCGCCGTCCTCGGCCTGACCCGCTCTCAGGCGGAGGCCTGGTCGACCGGCGGCGTGTGCGTCAACACGATCATCCCCGGCTTCGTGCTGACCCCGCTCACCGAGCCCGCCCAGGCCATCCCCGGCCGCGTCGAAGCGCTCGCCGCCCGCCACATGGCCGGCCGCAACGGCGTGCCCGAGGACTTCGCGGGCGCGGCGGTGTTCCTGGCCAGTGACGCCTCCGCCTTTGTCACCGGCCAGATCCTCTTCGTGGACGGCGGCTTCTCCGTCCACTAGCGCCCACCACACGGGCCGCGACGGCGGGCCGGCGCCACGCTGTCCGTCTAGGCGCCTTCAGCCGGAGTTTGCAGGGGCGCGGGACGTGACTCAGCCGAGCGCCTTTACTTTGTAGATCACTCACGCCGGATCTCCCGCACCCCCACCCCCTCGCGCCAGGCGGTCATGACGATCTCGTCGCCGTCGATCCGGGTCCACACGACCTCCGTCAGCTCGATCCGGAACAGGTGCGACTCCGTGCCGGGCAGCCCGAACGACGCCAGCACCGCCGCATCGGTGACCTCCACGGCCCGCCCGGCCAGCTTCACGTCGCCCGCCCACGTCGACGGATCGGCCGCGTCGGGCTCCGGGGAGGCGACGTGGATCGCCAGGCGCGGATCCCGCCGCAGGTCCTGGGCCTTGACCGCCCGGGGCATGGACCCCGTCCACAGCTCGCCGTCCCTGAACATGGTCTCGATGCCGCTGACCCGGGGCGAGCCGTCCTTACGCAGGCTCGCCAGCACCCGGTGCCTGCACGTGTCCATCACCCGCCGCGCCACCCCGGCCAGCTCCGGCGCCTGCCCCTCGAACTCCTGCCATGAAGCCATGGCACACATCCTGACCGACGTCCCCGACAAAAACCCGCCAAGCCGTGCCTGCGCTCGCTATGTTTATAAACGAACGAACATTTATAAATGAGAGGCACACATGACCTGTCCGTTCAGCTGTTCGGTGTTCATCGGCACGAGCCTCGACGGGTTCATCGCGCGCGCGGACGGCGACCTGCACTGGCTCACCAGCCGGGGCGAGGCCGCCGGCGGCGACCTGGGCTACCAGGAGTTCATCGACGGCATCGACACGGTGGTGATGGGCCGCGGCACCTACGAGCCCGGACTCTCCTACGCCCCCTGGCCGCACGAGGACCGGTACGTGGCCGTGCTCAGCACCACGCTCGAGCAGGGCGCGGACCCGCGCGTCACCGTCTACCGCGACCTCGACCGGCTGCTGCACGCCCTGGCAGAGCGCGGCACCAAGAGCGTGTACGTCGACGGCGGCCAGGCCATCCGCGCCTTCCTGCGCGCCGGCCTGATCGACCGGATCACCATCACCACGGTCCCCGTGCTGCTGGGAACGGGGGTCCCCCTGTTCGGGCCGCTCGGCGGCGACGTGCCACTCGGCCACGTCTCGACCAAGGTGTTCGACGCGGGCGTCGTCCAGTCCACTTACAGGGTGATCCAGGCAGGGTGATCCAGGCAGGGTGATCCAGGCAGGGTGATCCAGGCAGGGTGATCCAGGCAGGGTGACTCAGGTGCGGCGGCGGGCGCGGTAGGCGCTGGCCTTTGCGCGGTTCTGGCAGGACAGGCCGCAGAACCTGCGCGAGGCGTTCCTGGTGACGTCCATGAAGACCAGCTCGCACCCGTCCGCCTCGCAGCTGCGCAGCCGCCGGCCCTGGCCGACGCCGATCACCATGGCCAGGGCCGTGGCGGCGTCGGCGGCCCAGGCGTCCACCAGGTCCGCCCCCGGCGCGTGGAAGGCCAGAACGGGCGGGTCGCCGTGCAGGTTGGGCACGGCCCCGTGACGCACCAGGGCCTCGTTCAGCGTGGCGACGTCGCCGGCGAACACCGAGTGCAGCTCGGCGGCCACGCCGGCGAGCCGGTCGGCGTCCGCGCCGGTCAGCGCGCGGCTGGGGGTCCAGCCCTGGCGGATGAACGCCTCCTCCAGCGCCACCCGCCGGTCGGCGGGCGGGTCCGCGGGACGGCCGTGAGCCCGGGCCACGTACAGCTCGTTGACCAGCAGGACGGCGAGCTCCACCCATCTGCCGACATAACTGTCTATTTGCGATTGACCAGTGATGCGCCAAGCCTCTATCGTCACTGGCATAGTTTATCTAGACAGTGAGGGATTGACGTGAGCGCATCGTCCAGGCTCGCCCGCCGCATGTGGCACCAGCTCGAGCCGATCCACGCGGTGCTGTACTTCTCGCCGCAGGCGTTCGAGGAGGCGGCCGCGCTCGGCTACGACGTGGAGTCCCGCTGGCCGAGCTATTTCGCCTACCGCACTGCGCCGCTCGGGCGGGCGGGCAGCCGGCTGGCCACGGCCGCGTACTACAGCTTCAGCCCGCGAATGATCGGCGAGCACGTGCCGGCCGTCTGGGAGGTCGCTTCCCCGAGCAAGGTGCTCGACGCGCGGCTCACCGCGGTCGACAGGACCTACCGCCACCTGCTGGGCGGCAAAGTGGCCGGGCCCGACGTGGCGGAGGCGGCGGAGCTGGCCAGGCGGGCCGCGGAGAGCGTGACGGTGGCCGGGCGGCCGTTCGCCGCGGCCAACCTGGACCTGCCCTGGCCCCACGAGCCGCACCTGGTGCTGTGGCAGGCCGCCACCGTGCTGCGCGAGCACCGCGGCGACGGCCACCTGGCGGCCCTGCTGTCCGCCGGACTGGACGGGTGCGAGGCGCTGGTGTCGTTCGCCGCGATCGGCGCCGCCCCGGCGGCCAACTTCGCCGGGCGCGGCTGGAGCGAACAGGAGTGGGACGCCGCCCGGGAACGGCTGGCCGCGCGTGGCCTGCTCGGCCCGGACGGGCAGGCCACCGAGCAGGGACGGGCGCTGCGCGACCAGGTGGAGCGGATGACCGACGAGCTGGCCGCCGAGCCGTGGCGGCTGCTCGGCGAGGAGCGCGCCGGGCGCCTGGCCCAGCTCGCCTCGCCGTTCCTCGGCGCGGTCTTCGAGGCCGGGCTGCTGCCGATGACCAGCACCCTCGGAATCGCCACCGTCAAGGCCCCCGACTAGCCCCTCCCCCAGCCCGCGGTCCTTGACGCCTCCGCCGGGGTCCCTCCAGCCGGCGAGATCAGCCGAAGCCCGGCGCGGGCTGCCAGATGCTGATCTGCGTTCCCTGGTCGTCGGTGCAGGTGCAGCCGCGCCCCGACTTGCTGTCGAACACCGCGCCGGTGCTGCCGCCCAGCTCCCGCACCCGCTCGACGGCCGCGTCGATGTCGGTGACGTGGTAGTAGAGGTTCGGTTGCGAGCAGGGCCCGTCGGAGACGAAGCCCATCGGCACGGCCGTGTTCGTGACGTGCAGGTAGGTCTCGTGCTCGCGCTTGAACTCCCAGCCGAACAGCGCCCCATAGAAGGCCGCCGCCCGCTCCAGGTCCGCCACGGACAGCGTGTAGTAACCCAGCTCGACACTCATGTACGCACCTCCGCAATAATTGCCGCTGTCGTTAAGGATTAACACCATAACGGAAGCAGGCAATAATTAACAGCAACGTTAACAATCTCGACGCCACGCTGGCCGCGCTCGCCGATCCCACCCGGCGCAAGGTCATCGACCTGCTGCGCGAAGGACCCCGACCGGCCGGCGAGCTGGCCCAGGCCGTGCAGATGAGCGCGCCCGCCCTCAGCAGGCACCTGCGCGTGCTGCGGGCGGGCGGTCTCGTACGCGCAGAAGCGGGCGGCGCCGACGCCCGGCTGCGCCTCTACACGCTGCGCCAGGAGCCCTTCGTCGCCCTGCAGGCCTGGCTGGACCAGGTGCAGGCGTTCTGGGCCGAGCAGCTCGGCTCGTTCAAGGACCACGTGGAGCGCGGCCGGTGAACTCCGTCCAGGCCAGCGTCACCGTGCCCGTCGATCCGGCGACCGCGTTCCGGATCTTCACCGACGAGATCGACCACTGGTACGTACGCGGCCGCCACAGCTGGGTCGACCCCGCCCGCGCGATCGGCATCCGCTTCCAGGACGGCTACCTGCGCGAGCTGTGGTCCGACGGCGGCCACGTCGACACCGGCAAGATCATCGCCTGGGAGCCGCCACACCGCCTCGTCTGGGCCGACCTGATCAACGACAGCGGCCGGATGGAGATCGAAGTGGCCTTCAGCCCGGTCGACGGCGGCACCGAGGTGCTGCTGGAGCACCGCGGCCTGGACACGCTGCCCCCGGACGTGGCCGGGCGCATCCGGCGCGGCTACTCCTGGAACATCGCGCTGCGCTGGTTCGCCGGCCAGTGGGCGGGCTAGCGGCGGCCGTACTTCTTGTGCACGGCCTGCTTGCTCACCCCGATCGCGTCGGCGATCTGCGCCCACGCCAGGCCCGCCACCCTGGCCCGCCGCACCTGGACCGCCTCCAGGCGCTCGATCTCACGGCGCAGCGCGGTGGTGGCGTGCAGCGCCAGCAGCGGATCGTCGTCCTGCGCCTGCCTCACGAGGGTCGCCAGGTCGTTCGTCATGCACTAAAGGTAATCCAGGAGCAGCCGGTTGATCTCCTCGGGACGTTCCATGGCCGGCAGGTGCCCCGCCCACTCCAGCTCCACCAGCCGCGCCCCGGGCAGCTCGCCGGCCAGGTGCCGGGCGCCGGCCAGGAAGTACGGCAGATCGTGCGCGCCCGCCACCACCAGCGCGGGAACGTCGATCTTCGCCGGCTCGACCTCCCCCTCGACCCGCTCGGGCTCGGGATCGGCGGCCAGCTGCACCTCGAACGCGTGCCGCTGCATCTCCACCAGCCGGTCCCAGGCCGCATCAGACGCCTCGGGCCCGAGCAGCGTCCGTGCGTTCAGCTCGGCCGCCCCCTGAACGTCTCCCAGCTCCAGCAGCCGCCTCTCCTCCTGCCAATACGCCCGCACGTCCACCGTGGGCTCCAGGGAGGAGACCGGGTTGAGCAGCACCAGCCGGTCGGCGAGCCCGGCCGCGGCCAGCTCCAGCGCGGCCTGGCACGCGCCCGACGAGGCCACCAGCGCCGCGCGGGTCACCTCCAGCTCGGCCAGCACCCGGGTCACGTCGCCCGCGTCACTGTAGGGGCCGTCCGAGTGGAAGGCGCTGCGCCCGTACCAGCGGAAGTCCACCGTGATCACCCGGAATCGGCCGGACAGGGCCGCCACCTGCGCGTCCCACATGCCGGAGTCGGCCGCCGACGAATGCAGCAGCACCACGGGCTCGCCCGTGCCCCGCTCAGCGTGCCAGATCGTCATCGCGACTCCACCACCAGACGCACGCCCAGCCCGATCAGCACCACGCCGGAGATCTGCTCCAGCCGCCGGCGCACCGCGGGCCTGCCCAGCCACGCCTTGGCCTTGGCGACCATCCAGATGAGCAGCCCGTACCAGAGCAGGTCCACCAGCACCCACATTACGGCCAGCGTCACGAGCGTCATCGGCACGTTCTGCCCCGGCGGGACGAACTGCGGCAGGAACGACATCGCGAACACCGCCGCCTTCGGGTTGGCCAGGCACGTCCCGACGCCCGCCAGGTACGGGCCGCGCCAGCCTGGCCGGACCGCCCCCTCGGGCTCCGGCGCGCCCTTGCGGGCCTGCCACAGCGCCTGCGCGCCCATCACCACCAGGACCACGGCGCCCACGACCCGCATGACGTCGTAGGCCAGCTGCGAGGCCACCAGCAGCGCCGACAGGCCGAACGCGGCGGCCAGCCCCCACAGCAGGATCCCGGTCTCGTTGCCCAATGTGGCGGCCAGGCCGGAACCGCGGCCCGCGCGCAGCGTCTGGCGCAGGATGATGGCCGTGCTGACGCCCGGCACCATGGCGATCAGGACGCACGCGCCCACGAAAGCTAGAAGATACATGCGCGCATGTTCGCAGAACTGCCTGCGAATTTCGCGTCATTTATCCGCACATCGCGCGGGAACGGCGTCAGCCGTACATCTTGTGCAGTTCCGCGACCGCCTCGCACATCAGCGCCCGCAGCTCCGGCGGCCCGAGCACCTCGACGGCGGCCCCCATCCGCAGCAGCAGCCAGCGCGCGTGCGTGATCGACTCGATGGGCACCGTGAGCGTCAGCCAGCCCTCCTGGTCAGGCTCCCCCGCGGCGGCCAGCGCGGCGCCCACGACGTCGGCGCCCATCGTGTACGCCAGCAGGTCGCCCTGCCCGGGGGCCAGCTTGATGACGGCCTCGGCGGTGTACATCCGCTCGCGGAACTCCTTGGCGTAATCCTGCCAGAACCCGCCCAGGTCGAACCCCTCGGGCCGGGCGAACCGGCCGGGCAGCGTCTCCAGCGTCAGGATCCGCGCCACCCGGTACGTGCGGGGGCTGCCGCCCTGCGGCGCGGCCACCATGTACCAGGAACCGCCCTTGAGCACCAGCCCGTACGGGTGCACCACCCGGTCGATCTCCTGCTGCCCCCAGCGCCGGTACGTCATGTGCAGCGGCCGCTGGTCCCACACCGCCTCGGCCACCTCGCTCAGATGCGGCACGTCGTCGGCCGAGCGATACCAGCTCGGCACGTCCAGCAGGAACCGCTCGCGCATCCGCGAGGCGTGCGAGCGCGGCTCGGGCGGCAGCGCGGCCAGCAGCTTCAGCTCGGCGGTGGCCGCCACCTCGGCCAGCCCCAGCTCGGCCGCCGGCCCGGGCAGCCCGGCCAGGAACAGCGACGAGGCCTCCTCGGCGGTCAGCCCGTTCAGGCGGGTGCGGTAGCCGTCGAGCAGCTGGTAGCCGCCCGCCGGCCCGCGGTCGGCGTAGACGGGCACGCCGGCCGCCGACAGCGCCTCGACGTCGCGGTAGACCGTGCGGACCGACACCTCCAGCTCCGCGGCCAGCTCCGGCGCGGTCATGCGGCCGCGCGTCTGCAGGAGTAGGAGGAGCGAGAGCAGGCGGCTGGCACGCATGCACCCCATTGTATTGCGCACATATGTCATGTTTGTATGAACACGTGGAACGTTTGCGAGCCATCATGAACGCCTTGCGCACCAACGACAGCGTCTCGGTCGCCGAGCTGGCCGCCGAGCACGGCGTCTCGGAGATGACCATCAGGCGCGACCTGGACGAGCTGGCCCAGCAGGGAGTGGTGCGCCGGGTCAGGGGCGGGGCGCTGTCGCTGCTGCTGCGCGGCGAGGAGCCGCCGTTCGGCGTGCGCGAGCGGGAGGCGGTGGAGGCCAAGCAGCGCATCGGCGCGGAGGTGGCCGCCCTGATCGCCGACGGGGAGGCGGTGGTGCTGGACGGCGGCACGACCGCCCTGGAGGTGGCCCGCGCCCTGCACGACCGCCGCCTGACCGTGCTGCCGCTGGCCCTGCAGTCGGTGTCGCTGCTGTCCTCCGCGCCGCGCGTGCGGCTGGTGCTGCCCGGCGGCGAGGTACGCCAGGGCGAGCTGAACTTCATGGGCCCGCTGACCGAGAGCTCGTTGACGGCGCTGCGGTTCGACACGGCGGTGATCGGCTGCTGCGGGCTGTCGGCCGAGCACGGGCTGACCGCGCACGACCTGCCGGAGGTGGCGGTCAAGCAGGCGGCCATCGCCTCGGCGCGGCGGGTGATCGTGGCGTGTGACTCCGGCAAGTTCGCGCGTACGGCGTTCGGCGCGGTGTGCCCGATCTCGCGGCTGGACGTGGTGGTGACGGACTCCGGCATACCGGGCGAGGAGCGCGACGCCCTGGTGGCGGCCGGGGTGACGGTCAGGGAGGCGGCGTGAGACCCGCGCCCGGAGACCGGCGGGGCGGACGATTCGCGGGGCGCGCCCTCCTGCGGGAACGCACGGCGGTCTACCTGCTCTTCTTACTGGCCGGCACGGCCACGGGCACCTGGACGGCCCGCATCCCCGCCGTCAAGGAGCACCTCGGGCTGGGAGACGGCCAGTTCAGCCTCGCCCTGCTGGCCATCGCGGGCGGGGCGATGGCCGGGATGACCGCGGTGGGCCGGCTGGTCGACCGTCTGGGCAGCAGCCGCGTCATGATCCCGGCCGCCCTCCTGCAGGGCGTCGTGCTCGTGCCGCCCGCCTACGCTGCGCACCTGTGGGCGCTGGCGGGGGCCCTGCTGGTGTTCGGGATCGTGCACGGCATCCTCGACGTGGCCATGAACGCCAACGCCGTGGAGGTCGAGCGGGCCCACGGGCGGCCGATCATGTCGTCGTTCCACGCCGTCTACAGCATCGGCGGGTTCGCGGGCGCCACGGCGGGCGGCCTGTTCGCGCACCTCGACCTGTCGGCCGCGGCCACGTTCGTGTCGGTGGGCGTGGTGGTCGTGCTGCTGGCCATCTGGGCCGCCCGCTGGGCCCTGCGCTCGCTCCCGTCCCCCGCTGAGGACCCGGCCTCAGCCTCCGGCCCAGGCTCGGCTGAGCGGCCCAAGGGGATCGTGTTCCTCGGCGTGCTGGCGTTCTGCTGCCTGGTGGGCGAGGGCGCCTCGGCCGACTGGAGCTCGGTCTACCTGCGCGAGGACCTGGCCGCCTCGCCGGGGCTCGCGGCCGCGGGGTATGCCGCGTTCTCCATCATGATGACGGCGGGGCGGCTGGCGGGCGACCGGCTGGCGGCCAGGTTCGGCGCGGTGCCGCTGGTGCGCTGCTGCGGGCTGCTGGCCGCCGCGGGTCTGGGGCTGGCGCTGCTGGGCGGGCATCCGGCGGCGGGGGTGATCGGGTTCGGCTGCTTCGGGGCCGGGCTGTCGTGCATCGTGCCGCAGGTGTTCTCGGCCGCCGGCCACCGCGATCCCGCCTTCGCGGGCCGGGCGCTGGCGCGGGTGGCCTCCATCGGATACCTGGGCATGCTGTCCGGGCCGGTGTTCATCGGGGCCGTGGCCGAACTGACCGGCCTGCCCCTGGCGCTGGCCATCCCGGCCGTGCTGGCCGCCTTCGTCGCCCTGACCGCCACAGCGCTGCGCACCCGCGCGCCCGAGACGGCCTCCCGCTGAACGGTCAGCGCGAGGCGTACCCCTCCCGGGCGGACACGACCTCGGGCATGCGCTCCTCCACCCACTCCAGGAGGGGGATCAGGCGCTCGGCGGCCTCGCGGCCCAGCGCGGTGAGGCTGTATTCGACCCGGGGCGGGATCGAGGTCTCGGCCACGCGCAGCACCATGCCGTCGCGTTCGAGGGCGTGCAGCGTCTGGGACAACATCTTCTCGCTCACCCCGTCGACGCGGCGGCGCAGCGCGTTGAAGCGGTAGGGCCCTTCGTGCAGGGCCACCAGCGCCAGGATCGCCCAGCGGCCGGTGAGGGTCTCCAGCACCGTGCGCGAGGTGCACCTGCGCGAAAAGACGTCTGCCACCAGCTCATCGAACTCCTCCATGGAGACAGCTTACGCCTTTGGGTGTACTTTCTGATAGAAACCACTAACCAACAGAAAGTACTGAGGGAGAGTAACCATGATCGTGGTAACCGGAGCGAGCGGGCACCTGGGCCGGCTGGTGATCGAGGAGCTCAAGAAGCGGGTCCCCGCCGCAGAGATCGTCGCGGCCGCGCGTACTCCGGAGAAGGCCGCCGACCTCGGCGTCGAAGTCCGCGAGGCCGACTACGACCGGCACGAGACGCTCGAGGCCGCTGTGCGGGGCGCCGCCAAGGTGCTGCTCATCTCCGGCATAGAGCCCCAGCGGGTGCGGCAGCACGCGGCCGTCGTGGACGCGGCGAAGCAGGCCGGGGCCGCGCTCGTCTACACCAGCGCGCCCAAGGCCGACACCACCGAGGCCGCCCTGGCCGCCGACCACCGGGCGACCGAGGAGTACATCAAGGCGTCCGGGGTGACGTACACGATCCTGCGCAACAGCTGGTACAACGAGGTCTACGAGCAGTCGATCAGCACGGCGCCCCAGCTCGGCGCCGTGTACGGCGCCGCCGGCGACGGCCGGATCGCCTCCGCCTCCCGCGCCGACTACGCCGCCGCCGCGGCCACCGTGCTGACCGGCGAGGGCCACGACGGCCAGGTGTACGAGCTGTCCGGCGACACCACCTGGACCCTCGCCGACCTGGCCACCGAGATCTCCAAGGCCACCGGCAAGGAGGTCGCCTACCGGAACCTGCCGAAGGACGAGTACGCGGGCGTCCTGGCCGGCGCCGGCCTCCCGGCCCCGTTCGCCGAAGTCATGGCCGACGTGGACGTCAACATCTCCCGCGGCTGGCTCGCCCACACCCCCGGCACGCTGCGCGAGCTCATCGGCCGCCCCACCCAGCCGATCGGCGACTACGTCCGCGCCCTGCTCGCCTGAACCGATCGCTCAGGGGGCGCCCCACTTGCCGCGGAGGCGCCCCTTTTCCTTCAGCCGCCGAACTGCTGCCACCCCAGCCGGGCGACCAGGGCCACCACGACGCACAGCAGGACGATCCGCACGAAGGCGGCACCGCGCTTGAGCGCCATCCGCGCGCCGAGCTGGGCCCCGGCCACGTTGCACACGGCCATGCCGAGCCCGAGCGCCCAGTTCAGGTGCCCCTGGACCCCGAACACCACCAGCGCCCCGAGGTTCGTCCCGACATTGATGATCTTGGCGGAGGCGGAGGCCGAGACGAAGTCGAGCCCCAGGATGGTGGTGAAGGCGATGATCAGGAACGTTCCCGTACCGGGTCCCACGATGCCGTCGTAGAAGGCGATCCCGACCCCCGCCGTCGCCACGGCGGCGAACACCCTGGCGTCGGTACGCAGATGAGGCACCGGCACGGCCCCGAGCGCGGGCCGCAACGTCACGAACGCCCCCACGCCCAGGAGCACCACCATGACGACGGGCCGCAACACCTCGGCCGAGATCGCCGCCGCGGCCCACGCCCCCAACCCGGCGCTCACCACGGCCAGTCCCGCGCCCGGGAAGGCCACCTGCCGATCGACCTTGGTCGATCGGGCGTAGGCGACGGCGGCGGACGCGGTCCCGAAGACCGAGGACAGCTTGTTGGTGGCCATCGCCTCGACGGTCGGTATTCCGGTCATCATGATGGCGGGAAGCTGCAACAGCCCGCCGCCGCCCACGACGGCGTCGACCCACCCCGCCCCTGCCGCTGCGGCCAGCAACACCAGGACCTGCTCCAGCGGCACGCTACTCCCCCGTTTTCCCCCAAGAAACGCCAAGAGTGTACAAGGTGTGCTTTGACTGGTTCTTCGCCGCCTCCTTCCCACGGATCACCGAAACACGGGTGACGTGGGCACAGGCTGGTATCGCAACGACTTTTTTCTGTTTCTGCACAGCGGATGGAGCCGATGCTCGTCACGGACCGAGCCGCAGGCGCTGACCAGGCCGAACACGAAGCAAGAGGACGCGCCGCCTCGCCGTCACGGTCATCGGGTTCGTCGCCTACGTCATGATCGACGGCGGGCGCGCCCCGCTGGACGTGGCGTCGGCGATCGCGGTGTACACGGTGGCTGCAGGAGCACCGGCGGCTCGTGCTGACGTAAGGCAGGCGTGAGGAGCCCTCACCCGGGCGTGCGGGTCCGGGCGAGGGCTCCGGTGAGGGCCCGGGGAAACGGAGGGCCGGGCGGCGGGTCAGCGGGCGGCGGTCAGGGTGCGCTTTCTGGAGGCGTAGACGTCGTCCACCAGCCCATACGTGCGCGCCTGCTCCGCCGTGAAGATCCGGTCCCGTTCGATGTCCTTCCTGATCTCCAGGAGCCCCCGCCCCGTGTGCCGGGAGAGGATCTCCTCCTGCTGGTCGCGCATCCGCAGGATCTCCCTGGCGTGGATCTCCAGGTCGCTCCCCTGACCGCGCCCGCCCTCCGCGTGCGGCTCGTGCAGCAGGACGCGGGCGTGCGGCAGCGCGGCGCGCTTGCCGGGCGCGCCCGCCGCCAGCAGGACCGCCGCCGCCGAGGCGGCCTCGCCGATGCAGACCGTCTGAATCTCCGGCCGGACGAACTGCATCGTGTCGTAGATGGCCGCCATCGCCGTGAACGACCCGCCAGGGGAGTTGATGTAGATGTTGATGTCCCGGTCCGGATCGAGCGACTCGAGCGTGAGCAGCTGAGCCATCACGTCGTTGGCCACGACGTCGTCGATGGGTGCGCCGACGAAGATGATCCGGTCCTCGAAGAGCTTGGTGTACGGGGTCATCTCCTTGACCCCGTACGAGGTGCGCTCCGTGAACGAGGGCAGCACGTAACGGCCGCTCATATCAGTTCATCCCTTCTGCGATGTGGTCGACGAAGCCGTACTCCAGCGCCTCCTGGGCGGTGAACCAGCGGTCGCGGTCGGAGTCGGCCTGGATGCGCTCCAGCGGCTGGCCCGTGTGGTGGGCGATGATCTCGGCCATCCGGCGCTTGGTGTAGAGCATGTTGTCGGCCTGGATCTGGATGTCGCTGGCCGAGCCGCCGATGCCGCCGAGCGGCTGGTGCATGACGACACGGGCGTTGGGCAGGGCGTAACGCTTGCCCTTCGCGCCCGCCGTCAGCAGCACCTGCCCCATGGACGCGGCGAACCCCATCGCCACCGTCACCACGTCACACGGAATGAACTGCATCATGTCGTAGAGCGCCATCCCAGCGGTCACGGACCCGCCCGGCGAATTGATGTAAAGCGTTATGTCGCGCCCGGGGTCTTCGGCCGCCAGCAATAGGAGCTCCCCGCAGAGCCGGTTGCAAATGTCGTCGTCCACCTCCTGGCCGAGAACGACGATGCGCTCCTTCAGCAGGCGCTGGCTGAGCTGGTCAGGCCAGGTCGCGCGCTGGGTCTCCGTCATGACCGGTCCGCCTTTCTGTGCTGTGTATTTCTGGGAAAAACGCTAGACCCGGCGGCCGGGAATTCTGCGATTATTTCGCTGGGGGCGCATTTCTCTAAGGGCGCATTCCACCCAGAGCGAATAACCATCGACATACAATCGCGGATGTGAGAAGGAAACTGCCCCGCCGGTGGGCGTGCCTCATCCTGGGCGGCGCGCTGCTGATGCCGTACATGATGGTCGGGGTCCTGGTCTCGGCCCAGTGGCAGGGACAGAACGCCAACCTGCTGCTGCCCGTCCAGATCGGGGTGTTCGTGGCGGTGTTGCCGGTGGTGGCCGTGACCGGGCTGTTCCTGCCCGTTCGCGGGCTCGAGGTGAACGCGGCGCAGGGCCTGCTCGGGGCGCACGTCGAGACCCCGCCCAGGCAGGCGGGCCGCTCCTGGCAGGAGCGCCGCCGCACCGCCGCCTGGTTCACCCTGCACCTGGCGATCGGCGGCCTGGTCAGCGGCTGCACGCTGGCGATCGTGCCGTTCACGCTGGTCACGCTCGCGCTGCCGGTCGCCGGGCGGGCGACGCCCGTCCTCGGGGTCGCGGTCGAGCCGGGATGGCCGACCGTGCCGTGGGTGGCGGGCGGGCTGGCGCTGCTCGCGGCGCTGGTCGCGGTGGCGGCGGGCACGGGCGAGCTCCTGGCCAGGCTGGCTCCCGTCCTGCTCGGCCCCACCCCGGCCGAGCGCCTTGCCGCCGCCGAGGAGCACGCCCGTACGCTCGCCGAGCGCAACCGGCTGGCCCGCGAGTTGCACGACTCGGTCGGCCACGCGCTGAGCGTCGTCACCCTGCAGGCCGCGGCCGCGGGCCGGGTCCTCGACCGCGACCCCCGGACGGCGAGGACCGCCCTGGCCGCCATCGAACAGTCGGCCCGCGCCGCCCTGGAGGACCTCGACCACGTCCTGGGCCTGCTACGAGAGGAAGAGCCGGCCACCGAGTCCCAGGGCCGCTACGCCCCCGGGGGCGCCGTCCTGCGTTCCCTGCCGACAGGAGCCTCAGCCGAAGGGCGGGAGGGCTGCGATCCAGCCGAGCGGAGCGCGCCCGATCGGGGCGGCCAGATTGCGCCGCAGGCCACGCTGGCCGATCTGGACGAGCTGGTGGCCGCCTCGGGTGCGCAGGTGCGGCAGGAGGTGGGCGACCTGTCCGCCGTGCCCGCCGTGGTCTCCCGGGAGGCCTACCGCATCGTCCAGGAGGCGCTCACCAACGCCATCAAGCACGGCCGCGGCCCCGTACACCTGACCGCCGCCGTACAGGGCGACGACCTGCGGCTCGAGGTCACCAACCCCCGGGGCGGGAACGGCGCCCGCTCCGGAGGCAGGGGCGTGACCGGCATGCGTGAGCGCGTCCGGCTACTCCGCGGCGAGCTGGAGGCGGGGCCTACCGAGGCCGGATGGAGGGTCTCGGTACGCCTGCCGCTACGGTCGAGCCCATGACGCTCAAAGTCGTGATCGCCGACGACGAGGACCTCATCCGTGCCGGCCTGCGGATCATCATCGACGCCGAGCCGGACCTGACCGTGGTCGGCGAGGCCGCCGACGGCGCCGCCGTCGTGCCCGTGGTGCGCCGCGAACGGCCCGACGTCGTCCTCATGGACGTACGCATGCCCGCACTCGACGGCATCCAGGCCACCGAGCGCCTCCTGGCCCTCGACGACCCGCCCAAGGTGCTCGTGGTGACCACGTTCGAGAACGACGACCACGTCTACGACGCGCTGCGCGCCGGGGCCAGCGGTTTCCTGCTCAAGCGGGCCAGACCGGACGACCTCGTGCGGGCCGTCAGGCTGGTCGCCGCGGGCGAGTCGTTGCTGTTCCCCGCCGCGATCCGGGCGCTGGCCGGGCGCCGCCCCCAGAGCCCGGCGCGACTGCCCGGGATCGACCGGCTGACCGGCCGCGAGGGCGACGTCCTGCGCCTGATGACCAAGGGCCTGTCCAACAACGAGATCGCCGCCGAGCTGGTCGTCAGCCAGGAGACGGTCAAGACGCACGTCGGCAACGTGCTGGCCAAGCTGGGCGCCCGCGACCGTACCCAGGCCGTGATCGCCGCCTACGAGTCCGGTTTCGTCTCACCCGGCTGAAACCCCGGGCTGGGGGCCGCTTTGGGGAGTGGAAGGGCCGCGCGGAATCACGTCACGTGAGGCTCGGATCAATGAAAGAGCGGAGACCCCTCGCCCGCGTCGTCGCCGGGCGTCTGCCCGGGTGTGACCTGCCCGCTCTGCGACGGCGACGGGGACGGGGACTGCGAGGGCCGCGGCTCGGGGCTCGCCGGCGTGGGCGGCGGCGTCGGTATGAACACCGTCGGCGGCAGCTGCCTGGGCTGCGGCTCGCTGTCGCGCCTGCCCAGCAGGAGCAGCAGCAGGATCGCCGTCACCAGCAGCACCAGCAGCACCAGCGCGAGCGCGGCCATCAGCACCCGCTTGCGGGTCTCGGTCAGCGGCCTGCGCCGCCGCGCCGGCCCGGGCAGGGCGGGCGCGCGGTCGGTCAGCCAGTACGGCACGAAATCGGGCCCATGAGCATGCCCGATGAGCGTCCCGCCCACCATGACCGGCTCCAGGAAACGTTCCGCCCCCGGCCGGCCCGGCACGTACGGCACCGCCACCCACGGCGCGTGCCCGGCGTCGAAGCCGAGCACCTCGGGCGTGCCGTCCAGCACCGCGCCCCGCGACCGGCCGGAACGTACGAACCAGCCGCGCATCCCGGACCGCTCGCCGCCGGCCTCCTTGACCGCGGTCACGAACCTGTCGCGCGCCGCCGCGTCGAACGCGGCCCCTCTGGTCAGCACGGCCAGCGACACCGCGCGCCCGTCGGGTCCCTGCCCGAGGTACACGAAGCCGGCCGGAGCCGTGTGCAAGCGGGCCTGGACCACGTATGGACCCAGCCGGGGCGGATCGCCGTACTGCAGGGGACTTGCCACGTTTGCCATGAAAGCACAGACGTGGCGTCGTGCACGTTTGCGGCGCGTTTGGTGGAATGGCGTCATGAGCGTCGCCGAAGAGTTGCCAGGCGGAAACGACGTGGGGCTGCTGCGTCAAAGTCTCGACGAGATCCGGCGTGTCATCGTCGGCCAGGACCACATGGTCGAAAGGCTCATCGTGGCCCTGCTGGCCCGCGGGCACTGCCTGCTCGAAGGAGTCCCAGGCGTCGCCAAGACCCTCGCTGCCGCCACCCTGGCCACTGTCGTGGGCGGCACGTTCGCCCGGATCCAGTTCACCCCCGACCTCGTGCCGAGCGACATCATCGGCACCCGCGTCTACCACCCGTCCAACGAGAAGTTCGATGTCGAGCTCGGCCCCGTGTTCGTCAACTTCCTGCTGGCCGACGAGATCAACCGCGCCCCCGCCAAGGTCCAGTCCGCGCTGCTGGAGGTCATGGCCGAGCGGCAGGTCACCCTCGCCGGCGTCACCCACCCGCTGCCCAAGCCGTTCATCGTGCTCGCCACCCAGAACCCGATCGAGTCCGAGGGCGTCTACCCGCTGCCCGAGGTGCAGCGCGACCGCTTCCTGTTCCGGGTACGGGTGCCGCATCCCAGCGCGCACGAGGAGCTGGAGATCCTCCAGCGGATGAGCGTCACCCCGCCGGTCCCCGAGCGGGTGCTCGACCCGGACAGGCTGCTGAGCCTGCAGGAGGCGGCCGAGCAGGTCTCGGTGCACCAGCTCGTCGCCGACTACGTGGTACGGCTGGTCATGTCCACCCGCAATCCCGCCGAGTACGGCCTGGCCGACCTCGCCGAGACCATCGAGATCGGCGTCAGCCCGCGGGCCACCCTGGGCCTGGTCGCGGCCGGTCGGGCATTGGCCCTGCTGCGCGGCCGCGACTACCTGCTGCCCGACGACGTGCGCGACGTGGCCGTGGACGTCATGTCGCACCGGCTGATGCTCACCTTCGACGCCCTGGCCGACGGCGTCGATCCCGAACAGGTCGTCAGGCAGATCCTGCACGCCGTGCCCCCGCCCCTCGTCGTCTGGAACCAGAACCGTTGAGCACGACAGCGGAGCAGGCACTACGGCGGCTGGAGCTCACGGTCACCCGGCGGCTGGACGGGCTGCTGCACGGCGCCCACCAGGGGCTGCTGCCGGGACCGGGCAGCGAGGCCGGCGACAGCCGTGTCTACGTGCCCGGCGAGGACGACGTGCGCCGCATGGACTGGAACGTCACCGCCCGTACGACGGTCCCCCACGTACGCGACCTGATCGCCGACCGCGAGCTGGAGACGTGGGCGCTGGCCGACCTGTCGCCCAGCATGGACTTCGGCACCGCCGACACCGACAAGCGCGACCTGGTGGTGGCGGCCGTCGGCGCGATCGGGTTCCTGTCGAGCAGGATGGGCGACCGCTTCGGCGCGCTGGTGCTGCACGACGAGTACGTGCACCGCATGCCCGCCCGGACCGGCCGCCCCGCCCTCTACGGGCTGCTGCACTCGCTCATGGACGCCCCGCGTGGCCGGGTCGTGCCCGACCCTCCCGACCTGGCCGAGGGCATCGAGGTGCTGTCGGCCAGCCGCAGGCGGCGCGGCGTGCGGCTGATCGTCTCCGACTTCCTCGACGCCCACCCCGACCTGGACCCCGACGCCGAACGCCCCTGGGAGCGGCCCATCAGACGCCTGGCGGCCCGCCACCAGGTGCTGGCCGTTGAGGTGATCGACCCGCGCGAGCTTGAGCTGCCCGACGTGGGCCGGGTAGCGTTCACCGACCCCGAGACCGGGAACGTACGCGAAGTGCATCTTTCACCCAAAGTTCGGCAAGCATACGCGGAGGCGGCCGCCCTGCAGCGTGAGGGCACCCGCGTGGCGCTGCGCCGCGCCGGCATCGCACACCTGGTGCTGCGCACCGACCGGGACTGGGTGTTCGACGTGGCGCAGTTCGTCCTGCGCCAGCGCCGCATGAGCCACCTCGCACACAGGAGACCCACGTGACCGAGCGAAGCGAGGGAACAATCAGACACAGCACGTTGGTCGCAAGGCCGACGAAGGAGGCCTTGTGACATTCCTCGCCCCCGGCTGGCTCTGGTTGTTCCTGCTGGTGGGGCTTCTGGTGGCCGGGTACATCGCGTCGATGTTCGCCCGCCGCCGTTACACCGTGCGCTTCACGAACCTGGCCCTGCTCAACCTGGTCGCCCCGGCCGGGCCCGGCTGGCGCCGCCACGTCGCACCGGCGCTGTTCCTGGCCATGATGGCGCTCCTGGTCGTCGGCGCGGCCAAACCCGCCGACCAGGTACGCGTGCCGCGCGACCGCGCCACCATCATGATCGCGCTGGACGTGTCGCTGTCCATGGACGCCGACGACGTCCAGCCCAACCGCATCAGCGCCGCCAAGGCCGCCGCGCAGGCGTTCGTCAGGGAGCTGCCCGACCGCTTCAACGTCGGCGTGGTGTCCTTCGCCCGCTCCGCCAACGTCGTCATCTCGCCCACCACCGACCACCAGGCCGTGGTCACCGCCCTCGGCAATCTCACCACCCGCCCGGGCACCGCGATCGGCGAGGCGGTCTTCAACTCGCTCGACTCGCTGCGCTCGTTCGACCAGCAGGCCGCCACGGACCCGCCGCCGGCCGCGATCGTGCTGCTCTCCGACGGCGACAACACCTCGGGCAGGTCAGTGAACGAGGCCATCGACGCGGCCCAGCAGGCCCGCGTGCCGGTCTCCACGATCGCGTACGGCACCCAGGAGGGCACCGTCAACATCGACGGCCGGCCGGTGAACGTGCCGGTCAACAAGCAGACCCTGCAGTCGCTGTCCGACGGCACCAGCGGCCGGGCCTACGCCGCCGAGTCCGGCAGCGAGCTGCGCGAGGTCTACGAGCAGATCGGCACCTCCCTCGGCTACAAGCTGGTCAACCAGGAGATCACCCAGTGGTTCATCGTGGCCGCGATCGTGGCCGGGCTGCTGGTGGCGGGGGCGGCGGTGCTGTTCGGGTCCAGAATCCCCTGACCCGGCATCGGAGTGCGTGAGTCACCATTCGGCGAAGGAACCGTCGCTGTGCCGCAGGAGCGGTGGGCGCCAGGCGTGGCCCTGCTCTGCGGCGGATCGCACCGCGTCCTCGTCGACGTCGACGCCGAGACCGGGTCCGCTGGGGCGTTCGATGTGACCGTCCACGAACCTGAACACCTGCGGGTCCACGAGGTAGTCGAGCAGCTCGCTGCCGCCGCCGTACTCGATGCCCAGGGTGTGAACGACTTTCGTATTCGCTATGAAAGCCTATAGTTCTGCTATGATCTCTATATGGCGCTGTTGAGGTTGGCGGCGGCGGCCAAGCGTCTGGGCGTGCACCCGACGACGCTGCGTCTGTGGGCCGACCAGGGCCAGATTCGGTTCGTATGGGTGGGCAGGTCTCAGCCCGAGCGCCGATTCGAAGAAGCGGACCTGGACGCCTTCGCTGGTGTCGCGGCAGCTCCGGTCCGGGAGCGGGTCGAGGTCGCGTACGTACGCGTATCGGATACGGCAGGGCAGGAGAGCTCGCTGGCCGCGCAGGAAGACGAACTGCGGCGCACCAGTCAGACCGGCATCGTGAAGGTCTACAAAGACAGGGCCTCGGGATTGCGGGAGAACCGCCCTGGCCTGAACAAACTGCTGACCGATGCGACGGCGGGGAAGTTCACCGTGGTGCGCGTCACCCATCAAGACCGGCTGGCACGGTTCGGGGTGGCCTGGATCACCGCGCTGCTGGCCCGCGATGGGATTAGCGTGGAGGTGCTACACGGCAAGGGCAGCGCTGGCGGCAAGGAGGAACTGCTGGCCGACTTCATGTCCCTGATCGCGACGTTCGCCGGTCGCATGTACGGCATCCGCTCCCGCGAGGCACGCAAACGACTGTTGGCACACGCCGATACGCGCCTCGAAACCAGGGGCAGTGCATGAGTAAACTCACTGCGACCGCGACCTGCACCGCCCATGGTGCAATCGTGGACAACACCGGCCAGGTCGTCCCTCAGTCACTGCTGGCCCAGCGGGTCGCCTGGCTGGCGGGCCTGGCGCGGGACCTGACCGCCGATCTGGTCGTCGCCCGGTGGAATGCGGTGGATCTGGATGTGCTGGCCTGTGGGGTCGGGCCGGACGGGCGCGCGTTGCCGGCGAAGGGCTGGATGGCTGTGCGGCGGCTGGGCTGGGGCACGACCCCCGCCCCGGGCGTGCACGTCTGCGACCGGGTAATGCGGTGCGCCCATGAGCAGGCCGCCCGCAGCTTACGGCTGGCGCTGCACCGCCGCGCCCAGGTAGAGGCGATCGTGGCGACCTGGCCGCAGAATCCACGGGCCCGCACTGAAGCCGAATGGCAGGCGCTGCGCGCTGTGCTGCCGGACGGGGTGACGGCGGCACAGGTCCGCAACCGGACCAGGCAGATCGCCGCCTACCTCGATGAGCATGAGGCGTTCCCGGCCGATCTGACCGACGTGGAGCAGCCCCCGGACGTCGCGGCACAGATCGTGCTGGCCGCCGCCGACCGGCAACTGGTCGCCCTGCAGCGCACCGGCGACCACGGCACCCGGCTGCGGGTGCGGCTGCCCCTGGTGGAATCGCCCGCCTCCGCCAAGGAGTGGGCCTGGCACCTACTGCCGATCACCCTGCCACCGACCGTCCCGCCGGAGGCGGCGCTGTGTACCCCCACCCTGCGGGTGAGAAAGGGCCGGGTGCGCGTCGACCTGCCGTTCCAGATCCCGATCAGCTTCGCGCCCGCCACCGGCCATAGGGTCGGAGTGGGGTTCGACTGGGGCTGCAACAGCCTGCTCACCGGCGTGACCGCACGTCTGACCGGCAACGGCCGGGTGATCTCGGATGGCCGGCCACTCATCTACGACGCCACCGGCGTCTGCGCCAAGCTGCACCGGCTGCGGTCCGAGCGTGAGCAACTGGCCGCCAAGCACCGGCACCAGGAAAAGCTCCTAGCCGGCGTGACCGTCGCCGATCCCCGCTTCCCAGGGTTGATGCGGGCCTACGTGAGCATCGGTGTGGAACACGAGCGGTTGTGCGCCCGCATCCGGAATCTGAACCGTGCCCTGGCCTGGTCGGCGGCCCGCTGGGCGGTCGACCAGGCGATCGCGGCCGGGGCGACGGTCATCTACCTGGAAGACCTGACCACCCTGGAAGCGCGCGGACGCCGAGGACGGGCCAACGCGCGCCTGTCCGGGCAGGTGCGCGGGCAGATCGCCGAGGCGATCCGGCACCTGGCGGCCAAGCACACCATCGCCGTGGTCACCGTCCCAGCCCGCGGCACCTCCAAATATTGTCCCCGCTGCGGAGACGGCACCTCGCTCCTCCAGCACTGCCCCGCCCCCGACCGGCTCACCGAGCAGGGCTGGAGATGGGCGTACTGCTCGGCCTGCGGGCTGTCCTGTGATCGGGACTGGGCCGCGGCCGAACGCATCCTCGCCCGCGGCCTGCTCGGCCAGAACGCCACCCGCACCCACCGCGCCACCGGCGCCCGCACCATCGCCAAGGTCGTGGAAGGCAACGTGGCCCGCGCCCGCCGAACCCGCAGGCCCACCCGGGCCGCCCGGCGCGCCCGCCGCACCCGAACCGACCTGCACCCCCGACCAGAGGCACGGGACAGATCCAAGATGCGTCCCACCCCGAAACGGCCGACCCGCACCGCGAACAACTCGGCAGAACATGCGCTGACCTCCAGCCGTGTGCCCGACCGGCGCACGGTGCCCGCCCCATTCCCCCTGGGGAGTGGACAGCGTCCGGCGGGCCAAGCACCCCAGGCGACCCACCCACCAGCGGGACGTACAGGGCTTGCACGCGATCCTCACCACCGGACCGGCTTCCACCGCGTCGCAGCCACCCCCGTACTCGCCCTGGGAGAGTACGGGGACGGCCCGCCACGACCACGCCCGCCCGATTTGCCGGAAATATTCAGGTAAATACAGAGAATCGCAGACGCTCTGCTCCTGGATTCGGTGTCGCCAGGTCGATCTGCAGGCTCGCGGCCAGGGTGATCGGCCCGAGTGGGCAGTGTGGCGCCACCGCCACGTCGTACGCCTCGGCCATCGCCGCGATCCGCCGTACTTGCGGTAAAGTCCACGCCGCGCCCGCCGGAGTCGAGGTCGCGGAACGCCGCACCGACGACCACCGCTTCCTGTTCCTCCTCAACCACGGTCAGGACAAGGCGACCGTACGGCTCGACAGGTCAGGAACCGAGCTGCTGACAGGACACGTTCTCGACGCCGGCCACGAGCTCGTCCTCGAGCCCGCCGGCGTCGCGATCGTGAAAGCACCCTCCACCGCGGCCGGCACGACCCCCTAGCGATCATCCGCCGTACCCGCTCCGGCAGCGAGCCGGGCGCCGGGGACGCCCGCGTGGGCTGAGGTCACGGGACGGTCCGGTAACGTTTTGCGATGTGGCCCACTACTTCTCCGAGCAGCCGAAGACCGCGAGCAGACCGGGATCCGTCGACCTGGTCCTGCCCGATCTGCACCTGCGGCTGGAGACCGACAGCGGCGTCTTCTCGCCGGAGCGGGTCGACGTGGGCACGCGCATCCTGCTGGAGACCGTTCCGCCGCCTCCGCAGGCGGGCGACCTGCTCGACCTGGGCTGCGGGTACGGTCCGATCGCGCTGACCATGGCCTCGCGGGCGCCCGAGGCGACGGTGTGGGCCGTCGATGTGAACCGGCGCAGCCTGGAGCTGACCGCTCGGAACGCCGAAGCCGCCCGCCTTTACAAAGTAAGGTCAGTGCATGTCGATGAAGTGCCAGATGATGTGAAATTTCGGGCAATCTGGTCTAATCCTGCGATCCGAATAGGGAAGCAGGCTCTGCACGAGATGCTCACCAGGTGGCTGACGAGGCTCACCCCCGACGGCGTGGCCTACCTGGTCGTCCAGAAACACCTCGGCTCGGACTCCCTGCAGCGCTGGCTCGGCGAGCAGGGCTGGCAGGTCTCGCGCGAGGCCAGCCGGGCCGCCTACCGCATCCTGAAGGTGACCCGATGAGAAGGCAACTGCGCCCCACCGACGTCAAGCGGCTCAACCGCACCTGGCGCAGGAACACCGGAAACCGCCTCGGCCTGATCATCGAATCGGTCACGGGGCCGTTCAACATCGGCTCCATCTTCCGCAGCGCGGCCGCGTTCGGCGTGGACGAGATCTGGCTCGCGGGCAACGCCACCCCGCCCACCAACCCCAAGGCGGGCAAGACCGCGCTCGGCACGGAACGCCTGGTCAACTGGCACGAGCCGATCCCGGCCGCCGACGCGGTCAAGGCCGCCAAGGAGGAGGGCTACGCGGTGCTGGCCATCGAGCTGACCGCGGAGGCCGTGCCGCTGCACCGCGCCGACCTGGCCCGCGACGTGTGCCTGGTGGTCGGCAGCGAGGACCACGGCTGCTCCCCCGCCCTGCTCGAGGCCGTGGACGGCGTCTGCTACATCCCGCAGGTGGGGCGGGTGGGCTCGTTCAACGTGGCGGTGGCGGCGGCCATCGCGCTGGCCGAGACCCGCCGCCAGGAGTGGGAGAATCTCCCCGAACCGTAACCGAACCGTTCACCCACGGAAGGCATACTCAGGACGTGCTGAGCCGTCGATTCGCCTTTCTCGACCATCCGGGCCCGCTGGCCTTCGCCCATCGCGGAGGCGCCGCCGAGAGCGCGGAGAACTCCGTCGCGGCCTTCGAACGGGCGGTCGCGCTCGGCTACACCTACCTGGAGACCGACGCGCACGCCACCGCCGACGGCGTGCTGGTCGCCTTCCACGACCACACGCTCGACCGCGTGACCGGCCACCGGGGCCGCATCTCGGAGCTGCCCTACCGGGCGGTCAGGCAGGCCCGCATCGGCGGGGTCCACGAGATCCCGCTGCTTGAGGACCTGCTGGGCACCTGGCCGGAGATCCGGTTCAACATCGACGTCAAGGAGGCGGCCGCCATCGCCCCGCTCGCCGAGGCGGTCCGGCGCACCAACGCCTATGACCGGATCTGCCTGACCTCCTTCTCCGACGAGCGCCTGGTGCTGGCCAGGGCGGCGCTGGGCCGGGAGGTGTGCTCGGCGCTCGGCCCGCGCGGCGTCGCCGCGCTGCGGGCCGCCGCCTCCACCTCCGGCTACGGCCGCCTGCTGGCCGGCCTGTCACGCTCCGGCGTCCCCTGCGCGCAGGTGCCGGTGGGCTTCCGCGGCCTGCGCGTGGCCACACGACGCCTGGTGCGTACGGCGCACGCCATCGGCATGCAGGTGCACGTGTGGACCGTCAACGACCCCGCCCGCATGGAGCGCCTGCTCGACCTGGGCGTGGACGGCATCATGACCGACAACGTCACGGCCCTGCGCGGCGTGCTGGAGCGCCGCGGCCAGTGGCACCCCGGCAGCCTGGCCGCGTAAAAGCACCCCCGACCCGGCAGCCTGGCCACGTACGAGCACCCCGCCCCGGCAGCCGGGCCGCGTCAGAGCACCCCGATCCCCGTCCACAAGCCCGTAGGCCGGCCCCTCCCGGCCGATAGGAGCGATCCGACGCCATGCCCCTACCCGCACCCCCCGCGGCCCTCGACGACTCCCCCGCAGCGCGCAGGCGCGAGCAGCGCGGCTGGTACCTCTACGACTGGGCCAACTCCGCCTTCTACACCACGATCATCTCGGTCTTCCTCGGCCCGTACCTCATCCCGGTCGCCAAGACCGCGGCCTGCGCCAAGGACTTCCCGACGGTCGCTTCCGACACGTGCGTGGCCGACTTCGACCAGCTGGCCGCCGCCAACCCGGGCCTGGGGTACGTCGACGTGCTGGGCGCCGACATCAGGCCGGCCGCGTTCTTCGGGCTGACGCTGACGATCGCGGTGCTGCTGCAGATCGTCGCGCTGCCCGTGGTGGGCGCGCTGGCCGATCACACCGGCCGCAAGCGGGAGCTGCTCGGCGGCTTCGCCTACGTCGGGGCGCTGGCCACGATGGGCCTGTACTTCGTCGAGGGCGACCGCTACATGCTGGGCGGGGTGCTGTTCATCCTGGCCAACCTCGCGTACGGCTCTTCGGTCGTGGTCTACGACTCGTTCCTGCCGCAGATCTCCTCCCCTGAGGAGCGCGACGGGGTGTCCTCGCGCGGCTGGGCCATCGGCTACCTCGGCGGCGGCCTGCTGCTGGCGCTCAATCTCGTGCTCTACCTGCAGCACGAGAGCCTGGGCCTGGGCGAGGGCATGGCGGTGCGCATCAGCATGATGTCCGCGGGCCTGTGGTGGGCGATCTTCACGATCATCCCGCTGCTGCGGCTGCGCAACCGGCCCGTACCCGTCCACGAGAGCACGGCGCTGCGCTCGGTCGGCGGCAGCTTCCGCCAGCTCGGCCGCACCCTGGCCGAGCTGCGCCGCTATCCGCTGACGCTGCTGTTCCTGGTGGCGTACCTGGTCTACAACGACGGCGTGCAGACGGTCATCGGCAACAGCGCCGCCTTCGCCTCCGAGGCGCTGAAGCTGGACAAGACGGTGCAGATCACCGCCATCCTCATGGTGCAGTTCGTGGCGTTCTTCGGGGCGCTGCTGCTGGGGTGGCTGGCCCGCAGCTTCGGGACCAAGCGCACCGTCCTGGCGAGCCTGGTGCTGTGGACGGCGATCGTGGTGGCGGCGATGTTCGTGGCGGAGGGGCAGGAGCTGCAGTTCTACCTGATGGCGTTCGCGATCGCGATCGTGCTGGGCGGCACTCAGGCGCTGTCGCGCTCGCTGTTCTCGCAGGTGATCCCGAAGGGGCGGGAGGCGGAGTACTTCAGCCTGCTGCAGATCAGCGACAAGGGGTCGGCGTTCATCGGCTCCCTGACGGTCACGATCGCGCTGCAGCTGACCAACAGCTACCGCATCGCCATCGTCTCCATGATCATTTTCTTCGTCATCGGCTTCGTCCTGCTGGCCCTGACCAACCTTCCCAAGGCCATCCGCGCGGCGGGCAACGAGGTCCCCGCCCGCCTCTGAGTGACACCGTTGGCGAAGTAGATCAAACAGAAGCGGCCCCGTGATCACCTCTGTGATCATGGGGCCGTTGTTGTCGTTCTTGCTCGCAGATGGAGTTGTGGGTGTCGCTGCGTTCGACTGGTTCAGATCAGATCCCGGCAGCCACCCTGATCGTAGCTCGGGCAGCCTTCCCGAAGGCCTGGCGATCCGTATCCGGGATGCGTTGGGTGTCCTGTTCGAGGACGAGACCTTCGCTGCGGCGTTCTCCAGCCACGGCCGCCCGGCGCTGTCCCCCGCTCGGCTGGCGCTGGTATCGATCCTGCAGTTCGGCGAGGGACTGTCCGACCGGCAGGCGGCCGAGGCGGTGCGAGCGCGGATCGACTGGAAGTATGCGCTCGGGTTGGAGCTGACCGACGCCGGCTTCGACTACTCGGTGCTCAGCGAGTTCCGGAATCGCTTGATCGCAGGGTCGCTTGAACAGAACCTGCTGGACACGCTCTTGGAGCGTGCCGTGACCGCCGGGCTACTTCGAGCCGGCGGTCGGCAGCGAACCGACTCCACCCACGTGCTCATGGCCATGCGCACGATGAACCGGCTGGAGCAGGTGCATGAAACGATGCGGGCCGCACTCAACGCGCTGGCCGCCGCAGCCCCAGACTGGCTGCTGGCCCAGGCCGAACCCGGATGGTTCGAGCGCTACGAGATCGGCGCCGACGGGAACGGCATCCTGCGCGCGGTGTACTCGCAGGCCGCTCCTGGCTGGCTGCGCGACATCCCCGCGATGCAGGCCTGCGCCACGTATGGATCCAGCAGTACGTCACCATCGACGATCAACTGCGCTGGCGAACCCCTGATGAGCAGCCGCCAGGCACGCTCCGCCAGATCTCGCCCTACGACGGCGACGCCCGAGCCGGAACCAAGCGCGACTCGCACTGGGACGGCTACAAGGTGCACCTCACCGAGACCTGCGACGCCGACGCCCCGCATTTGATCACTAACGTGATCACGGCGCCGTCGCCTGCCAGCGATTACGAGGCCACCAGCCTGGTTCAGGAGGCGCTGGCCTCGCGTGAGCTGACGCCGGCGGTGCATCTGGCCGACAAAGCACCGACGAATGGCAGCGGCGCCATGCCCACAGGGCAGGCGTGGAGGGCACCATCGCCCAAGGTGTCAAAGGCCTTGGCCTGCGGCGGTCCCGCTATCGCGGGACCGCCAAGACCCATCTCCAGCACATACTCATCACCGCTGCGATGAACCTCACCAGAATCGACGCCTGGCTGACCGGAGCGCCTCTGGCCCCGACCCGCACGTCGCATTTCGCCGCTCTGCGTCCAGCAGCATGACAAGAAGATGTTTTCGATCCTGGGGTTGCAGATCAATCGAAATGTTGGAGTGCACCTCTGGTGACCAGCCTGGCGCGAGTGATGCGATCTGTTGCGATATGCCCCGTCAAACGCTGGGCTCGCGGACGGCCACCTTGGAGACCTGCCTCCGACGATACGCATCAGCTGGACGACGTGTAGACCCAGGAACCCCGCTTGAGCCTCGCACATTTCCTGCATGTCACCCTCTGACACAAGGAGAACCATGAACTTAGGCGTCCCGGAACTCATCCAGCTGCTGGTGATCGGCGGCGTGGTGTTCCTCGTCGTGCGGCTGGCAACCCGCCGCCAAAAGTAGCGGCGCTCGAACAAAGAACTTCTGTACTGGCCTGCTTGGCGACGCCGTCACCAGGCACGAGCCCGCCAGTAGCCATAATGGCCCCATGATCGCTTTGGTGATCACGGGGCCGCTTCTATGTTATGTACTTCGCCAACAGTGTCCCTCTGAGTCAGGAGGGGGCCGCGAGGAGCATGGTGCCCGGGCCCTGGGCCGCGCCCGGGCCCCCCACGGCCGTCACCGTGTCGGCCGTGGCCTCCCCGCCGCAGTGCGGGCAGGTGACCACCGGGGTGAAGCGCTCGCCGCAGGAGTGCACCAGGAGCGCGGGCGGGCCGCCCGGCGGCGTGGACCAGCGATCCCCCCAGGCCATCAACGTCAGCAGCGCCGGCACGATGTCACGGCCCGCCTCGGCGAGGACGTACTCGTAACGCAACGGACGCTCCTGGTACGGCCGCTTCTCCACCACCCCGGCCGCGACCAGGTGCTCCAGCCGGCGGGTCAGCAGGTTGCGCGAGATCCCCAGGTCCTCCACCAGATCGTCGAACCTGCGCAGCCCCAGGAACAGGTCGCGCAGGATCAGCGGCGTCCACGACTCGCCGACCACGCCGACGGCCTGGGCGATGGAGCAGTGCATCTCACCGAACCTGTTCATGCACCCAGGATAGTGGGTTGATAAAGTGAACTCATGACAGTTCACATTCAGGACTCACCTGCCAGGGCCTTCCGCGAGGCCGGCGAGGCGCACGACGTCGACGCCCTCGTCGCCACGCTCGCCGACGACGTGGTCTTCCGCTCGCCACTCAGCGCCACGGCCCGTTTCGCGGGCAAGGAGCAGGTGCGGGAGCTGTTCTCGGTCGCGTTCGGCGTTCTGTCCGAGCTGCGCTACCAGAACGACATCGGCGACGATCGCCGGCGGGCCCTGACCGCGACCGCCCGGCTGGGCCGCCAGGAGATCCACGAGGCGAGCCTGGTCGAGGTGGGCGAGAACGGCCTGATCAAGGAGATCACCATGTGGATCCGCCCCCTGCCCGGACTGACGGCGATGATGGCCGCGCTCGGCCCCGGCCTCGCCCGGGCCACCGGCAAGCCGGGCCTTCCCTGGCTGGTGGGCGCCGCCGTCAAGCCGCTGGCGGCGATGACCCGCCTCGGCGACAGGACCCTGGTCCCCCTCCTGACCCGCCGACGCCCTCGCTAGCCCCGGTACAGGCGCCGTCAACACCGGTCTTCGGGACCATCGTCATGACGGGATTATGACTGGCCCCGAGGAGACTCACGCCGAGGGCCCCCACGAATAGCGCACAAACGAGATCACCTGCGAACGCCGGGAAGGGGGACGTTCATCGCGACAACCGCGGGGATCATGTCGGCGGGAAGTATCACCGGATCGGCGTTGGCGAGCAGGGGGCGACCATGAGAGAGACCACCACGATGCCCGGCAGCGCCGCCGTCTTCCGCTGAACGTCGATCGCCCGGCGATCTACGCCGGCGCCGTCGAAGCATGCCTCCGCTCGGCAGACTCAGCGGCACGTCAGGTTGACGGCCAGGGCGGCCACCGCCGCGCAGAAGAAGAGGGTCCAGGGGGCGAAGTGGCGGTCCCTGGCCCGCAGGTGTGCTGCGAACGCGCCGAGGAAGTACAGCACGAGGCCGCTGGCGGCGAGCGTGCCCAGGATGGGTACGGCGATTCCGGCCAGCAACCCCAGCGCCCCGGTGGCCAGCAGCACCCCCAACGGGCGCATCCAGGACCGGGGCACGCCCAACGTGTCCGCCTGGCTCTTCGGGTAGTCGTGGCCGATGAGGTTGGCGATGGCTGCCATGCCGTTGAGCGTCGCAGCAAGGAGCGTGATCGTGAGATAGACGGCAAACATCGAGGTTTTCCCTTTCCATGAGAACGATCGACTGGTTGATCGCCTCACGGACGAGACGGCTGCCCAAGGAGTGACGGATCAGCGTGTGATCTGTGTTACAGCGCGACGCCGGTCAGCTTCTCCGGATTGCTGACCACGTGGATCAGCTCGATCGTCCCCTTCACCAGGTGGAAGGTGACCGCCAGCACCGGTGTGCGCCCCGAGTGGATGATGATCCCCGGGCCGTCGTTGACCTGGAATACCTGCGCCCGCGAGCCGTGCGGCCGGTGCGCCGACAGGATGAAGACGGCGCGGGCCACACGCTCGCGGCCGTGGATGGCCGTGCGAGGGGCGCGGGTGAATCCGCCACCGTCGCTCACCATGGTCACATCCGGCGCCAAAACCTCCATCAGGGCCTTCAGGTCGCCGCCGAGACAAGCCGCCAGAAACCGCTCGGTGGCCTGCCGCCTGGTCGCCTGATCGGTGTCATAGCGGCGGTGCCGCGTCTCCACCGCCTTCCTGGCGCGGAGCGCTATCTGGCGCACCGTCGCATGTTTGCGCCCGACGAAGTGCGCTATCTCGTGGTGGCCGTATCCGAAGGCCTCGCTGAGCACGAATACCGCGCGTTCCACCGGGGAGAGCGTCTCGAGCACCAGCAGCATCGCGGTCGACACCGACTCCTTGAGCAGCACGTTCTGCGCGGCATCCGGATCAGTCAGAATCGGCTCGGGCAGCCACGATCCCACATAGGACTCCCGCCGCACACGCGCGCTGCGCAGCCGGTCGATCGCCAGCCGGGTGGCCACCCGGACCAGATAGCCTTCGGCGTCCGCAACGGTCGCCACATCGACGCGGCTCCAGCGCAACCACGTGTCCTGCACCACGTCTTCGGCTTCGGTGACGCTGCCGAGCACCCGGTAGGCCACAGCGTGCAGCAGACTGCGGTGCTCGGCGAACGCCCGCTCGATTGCCGGCTGGTGTACCTCTGGGCGGTCGTGCATCACAGTCCTTCCTGTGCCGCGCCCTCATCTGGACGTCTTGGAGCCGGCCGTCGGCGAGTTCTTACCAGCGGTCATGTGCTGCGTCTGCCCGGCCGATCGCCCGGGCGGCCGAGTTCATCATCGCCCGTGTCGCGGCGTCGTGCAGCAACAGCAGTGGGGCGTAGTAGAGCGTGCGGTGCCAGCCCTTGGTACACGTAACCGCGGCCGTCACGTGTACCAAGGGCTGGCGTGACGCCGACCGTGACGGCGAAGCGCAGGTGCCGGTAATCGGTGTCGATGACCGGCACGCCGTAGATCATCCGGCTGACCTCCGGCATCGCCGGATCTCCGGGCGGGAGTCGCAGCGCTCTCGCGGCGAGCTCACGCACCGCGAACAACCCTTGACCCATGCCGGAAGAGCGGGGATAGAGAAGATCTCCCGCGCCCACCCGGGCAGGGCTACTCGCTGCGTGTCACCGCCCTGCTGACACCCCACCACACCATGCTGGAGCAGTGCGCCGCTCTCACCGGGGACGGCTCACATCGGCCGGGCGCACGGCGTACCGGGTGTATGCAGACCGGATCGCCACGGCCACGCGGACACCCTGGCCTGACGTCGGGCAGCCGCTTCCGCAAAGGTGGGTCCGTCGCAGAGATTACTGAGAGTTACCTTTCCTCCGGTGACGTCAACCCGAGCGGTGCTTCATATCCGATACACATCAGTATCGGGAGCGTGATCTCGGCGAATCCGCGACTGTCCGGGTTCGACCCCGCGGTGTCCTATATCAGGGTCGAGGTCGGGGGTTGCCCCACACCGGCTCATGCCGGACGTACGGGCTCCCTGGTCGTGGTCGGCTTCGCTTGTACGTTCATCCCAGATGGGAGCAACAACAACGGTGCCGAGATGCTGCTGGGCTGCTTGACCGCCTTCGTGCTCTTCATGGCCTCGCTCGGCCTCATCGTCTGCGCCGCCATGTTCGAGACGGGCTCGGCGGACAGATAGCAGCCCGCCAGGGGAGCGTCGTTCGATCGTCCGGCCCGGCCGCTCGTACCGGCCCCAGGTGCCGGCCAGCGTCTGGGGCTGGCGCCCCGGCGTAGTCGACCACCTCGCCGGGGAACTCCGACCGGCCGCGCAAGACCTGTGCGATGCGCCGCCAAACCGTGCGTCGGCCTGTCTTCCAGGGTGTCGCCGTCGGACGACGGGCCGGCGGGTGCGAACGAAAAGTCGCGCTAGTGAGCTGGACGGGAGCGGCTTGGCGTGACATTCCGTTCCGGCTCCGTCTGGACGATGCCGACGTCCCGGTGTTCAGCTTTCCCGGCGGATCCTCACCGCGAAGACCCCTCGGTTCGCATCGAATGCGGCGTCCTGCCGACCGTCCAGTGCGGGCGAGCCAGTGTGATCGGGTGCCGATTCTGAGGCCCCGAAAGGTGGCAAACCCAAGTACATCGAGGTCAAGCAATACGAGGCGACCGACGGCGGTCCGCTCTACTGAGTGCCCGCGTCACAGCCTGACGGGTCGCCATGATCATGCGGTTTCGGTTGAGCAGCCGCGACAGGAACAGCACGCGGCCCGGCGGTCAGCGGCCGTACGCCTCCAGCAGCCGCAGCCACACCTCGCTGACCGTGGGGAACGACGGAACCGCGTGCCACAGCCGGTCCAGCGGAACCTCGCCGACGACCGCGATCGTCGCGGCGTGCAGCAGTTCTGCGACATCCGGACCCACGAGCGTGAAGCCGACAATCACTTTCCTGTCCTCGTCGACGACCATGCGGGCGTGCCCCCGGTATCCGTCGGCATGCAGGGCGGATCCGGCCACCGCGCCCAGGTCGTAATCGACCACGCGGATCCGTATCCCGGCGGCCTCGGCAGCGGCCGCGGTCGGCCCTACCGACGCGATCTCCGGTTCGGCGAAGACCACCTGGGGCACCGCGCGCTCGTCGGCCGTGACCACGTGCCGGCCCCAGCGGCCGTCCTCGACCTCTTCGCCCTTCGCCCGCGCCACGATGACGTCGCCGACCGCGCGGGCCTGGTATTTGCCCTGGTGGGTCAGCAGCACTCGCCGGTTGACGTCACCGGCGGCGTACAGCCATCCGTCACCGATCGGCGTTCCGTCCTCCCCGACCACGCGCAGCGTGTCGTCCACCGTGAGCCAGGCGCCCGGCGTCAGGCCGACTGCGCCGAGACCGATGTCCTGGGTGTTCGGTGTCCGGCCGATCGCCACCAGAACCTCGTCGGCCTCGACCTGCTCGTCGTCGGTCATCGTGATGTGCACTGTTCCGGCCTGGTCGCGGTGCACCGATGCGGCTTCCGCGCCGGGGCGTACCGACACGCCGGCCTCCCGCAACGACTCGGTGACCCGCTCGCCGGCGAACGGCTCGGCCTGCGGCAGCACACCGTCACGGGCCAGCATCGTCACCGAGGAGCCCAGGGCGGCGAAGGCGGTGGCCATCTCCGACGCCACCACGCCACCACCGATGATCGCGAGCCGGCGGGGGACCGTGCTTGCGGCGGCCGCCTCCCGGCTGGTCCACGGCGCGGCGTCGCGCAAACCGGGAACGTCCGGCAGCAGCGCGCCGCTTCCGGTCGCGATGACCACCGCATGCCGGGCCGTCAAGGTGATCGGGACGCCGTCGTCGCCGGTCACCTCGACCACGTTGGCGGACACGATCCGGCCCTGACCACGGTGCAGAGTGATCCCGGCCGAATCGAGCCAGCCGACCTGACCGTCATCCTTCCAGCGCGAGGCGAAGGAATCCCGGCGGTCCAGCACCGCGGCCGCGTCGAGACCGCCGGTCACCGCCTCGCGCGCTCCCGGCATCTGACGCGCCGCCCGCAACGCCGCCGCGCTGCGCAGCAATGCCTTGGTCGGCATGCAGGCCCAGTAGGAGCATTCCCCACCGACGAGCTCGCGCTCGACGACAGCGGCGCTCAGCCCACCCCGCACCACCCGGTCGGCGACGTTCTCCCCGACCGGGCCGGCCCCGATGACGACGACGTCGTAAGTGCTGCCGTCCATGTCAGTTTCCCTTCGCGGCGCGGCCGAGGCGGATGGCCGAGATGAGGAAGAAGATGCCGCCGGGGATGGCGTAGCCGGCCGCGTTGATCAGCGTCGGGTTGGCCGCGGAGGCACCGAGGATGAACGACGCGCCGGCGAGGACGGAGATGCCGCCGCTGATGATCATCGGCCACTGGCCGCCCATCTTGCGGCGGGTGACCCCCACGATCAGCTGGACCAGCCCGGCCACGACCGCCCAAGCGCCCCACACGCGCAGCACCGCCGGGATACCGGACGTGCAGGCGATGGCCACGCCGATGGCGATGATCAGGCTGACCGCGATGTTCACGTACAGCAGGGCAGGTGATCCGGTGGTGCGCGAGGCGCGGGCGTCGATGATGGCGGCGGCCACGTCGAACAGCGGGTAGAGCACGAGCAGAGTGACCGCGAGCGGACCCAGGTTCGCGGCGGTCGTGAACATCACGAGTGCCCAGACGATGGCGAACGCGAACCGGACGAAGTACAGCCGCCGCAGCGCGGACGCGGTCCCGGAAATGCCGGGCGAAGCAGCGATGGAGCTCATGGTGATCCTTTCAGAGTTTGAGTGACGAGGAGACTGCCTTGCTCGTTCCGGGAAGGCACTCCCGGCGCACGGGCGCTGCTGACTGCCATGCTCGCGGCAGATGCTCGATCGGAATCCGGGCCGGCTTCACGAAGGATCTGCAAGACAGAACGTTCTATCTCGCATAGCCTGCAATCTACAGTGCAAACTGTCAAGACCGAACGTTCTACCTACTAAGGTGGTCTCATGCGCAGCGAATCCGAAGGCCGGCCGTCCGAAGCGCGGTCCCGGCTGCTCAACACGGCCACCCGGCTCTTCTACGCGGAGGGCATCCACGCCGTCGGCATCGATCGCATCGTCGCCGAAGCGCAGGTGACACGGGCCACCCTCTACCGGCACTTCCCCGGCAAGGAAGACCTCGTCCTCGCCTACCTGAACGAGGTCGACCGAGCCATGCTGGGTCAGGCGGACGAGGCCATCGCCGCCGGCCTACCGGCCGCCGACACCATCCTCGCCCTCAGCAAGTCCATCGCCCAAAGCATCCAGTCCCCCGGCTTCCGGGGATGCGCCTTCCTCAACGCTGCCGCCGAGCATCCCGACCCGGAGTCCCCAGTGCACAAGGCCGTGCTCGCCCACCGCCAATGGTTCCTGGAAACCGTCACGGAACTGCTGGCCAAGATCCAGGAGACCGGCGCCGAGTCCGCCGCCCGCCACTTCGTGATGATGCGCGACGGCGCCATGGCCGCCGGCTGCCTGTTCGACCCGGTGCTGATCTGCGAGACCTTCCTGCACGGAGTCGAGAGGCTCCTGCAGGTTTATGCCGCCACCGACTACAGCAGACCGGCGGGCGCCTGAAGCCGCAGGCCTCCGCTCTGGAATGCAGCGGTCGAGCCCTTGCCGGCCCCGCTCCTTGTCGATGGCGCTCTCGGCTCTGCCGATCAGCTCGGTGGTCATCAGCAGATCCAGCAGGTCTAGGCAGTCATCGAGCGACTTGCCCTCCAGATAGACGACCGTGGCCAGCAACGTCGCCAGCTGACAGGACGGGCCGTGCCGGCGCAACGGGGTCGCCGTAGCGGTCATCCCGTACCGGGCCAGATCCACCATCCGCCGATGCGGCACCCCCGGCGGCAGCTCCATCGCCCCCAGACCGACGCTGAGGATCTCCCCAGCCCGCTCCAACGCCCTTTCCATGTTCCGGCCCGAGGGCACCGACGTGCCCTTGCGCCACCGCTCCAGATCCGAGGCCCGCGCCCCCTCCGGCACCTCCAGGGTCGTCGGCGATGCCGCCGAACGAGCGCAGCATCAGCTTGATCGGCAGATAGGAGGCCTGGTTCAGCGCCTTGGGCAGCGGCAGCGGCAGCATCGGGTTGCGGAACGCGGCCGTCGGCACCCAGACGGGCTGGAGTACGGCCGGCACCGCAGGCACGCCGAGTCTCTCGGCCAAATGCTGGGCTGGGATGCCGGGTGCGTGCACGACCAGGTCGGCCCCATGCTCGGCAACGGTGGCCATGTCGTCGAACACGGCGGCCATGAGCGGTTTGCTGCGGCGCATCACCTGCAGGGCGATCTTCGTGCCGCGCAGGCCGCGGTAGTTGGTCTCGATGGCCTGCCGGATGTCCGGGTCATCGATGAGCGTGTTCGGCCCGTCGTGCAGCGGGGCGAAGGCGATGCCGTGCGGGTCGGCGAGACCGGCCATCGCGGCCGGAGCGCCCAGGACCGGCTCATGGCCGGCCCGCTTGAGCGCCAACGCGAGGGCGGCGTACGGCTGCACGTCGCCGCGGGTGCCGTGGGTGAGGACGAGGACCTTGATCGGCGTTCCTTGTCCAGAGGGGACGTCTTCGCTCGCCGACCAGACTTCCCGGCACACCGTCGACCCGTGACAGGCCGAATATGAGCAATATAGCTAAAGTTCGGAAATTTCTGAAGGCTTCGATGTCCGGCTATCCTGTTCGATGGAGGTGGCAGGTGAGCGAGAAGGAGCGGTGGCAGGCCGCGGAACGGCTGGCGCTGGTGCTGACCGAGGGCGGGCTGCAGCGCATGTCGGCGCGGGCCCTGGCGGTATTCCTGTTCACCGACGCCGAGACGGTCACCATGGGCGACATCGCCGACCGCCTCGGCGTCAGCGCGGGCTCGGTGTCCGGCGCGGTCAAGGCGCTGCTGTCGGTCGGCCTGATCGAACGCCTGCCCGCGCCGGGCAGCCGCCGCGAGCACTACCGGCTGCGCGACGACGCCTGGTCCACCCTGTTCTCCACCCAGAACACGGTGGTCCGCGTCATGTTGCAGGCCGCCGAGACCGGGATCGCCACCACCGCCTCCGGCGACCCGGCCCACGAACGGCTGACGCGGATGCGCGACTTCTATGAGTTCCTGCTGGGTGAACTGCCCGGCCTGCTACGCCGCTGGCAAGAGCAGCACTCACCCCGCTGAGCATGCCACTCACCCACACCGACACCCGATCGATCGCCGGTGACCAGGCCCGCGCTACGTCATCGAGGACCGCGGTGCAAGAGGGGCGCGAAGCGCCCTGTCCGGCACAAGCCGACAGGGATAGTCTGGTCACCAGGTGAGCCGGGAAGCCTGGTCGGCGCGTCCACTCCACGTCGAGACAAGGCGGTGCCCATGCGCCCCCGAAACCCGCTCACTCAGGACCTGCTGGCGCCCCGGCTGAGCATGCGTCCCCTGCTATGACCGCGCCTCTGATCCGCGAGGCGGCGACGCCGGTGATCGAGATCGTCCACCTCAGCAAGCGCTATCGCGACGTGGCGGCCGTCGACGACGTCACCCTGCGCGTGGAACAGGGGCAGATCTACGCCCTGCTGGGCCTCAACGGCGCCGGCAAGACCACCCTGATCCGCATGCTGCTGGGCATGATCGCCCCCACCGCCGGGACGGTGCACGTGCTGGGCACCGACGTGTCGGCCGGCGACCGCTCCCCCTGGGCCCGGACCGGCTACCTGGTGGAGGCCGCCACCGCCTACCCCGAACTGACCGTCCGCGAGAACCTCGAAGTGGTCCGCCGGCTGCGCCGCCTGCCCGGCACCGCCGACGACATCATCGAACGGCTGACACTGGCCCCGTACGCCGACCGCCGCGCCCGCGCGCTCTCGCTGGGCAACCTGCAGCGCCTGGCCCTGGCCAAGGCCCTCATCCACGCCCCCGGCCTGCTCATCCTCGACGAACCGGTCAACGGCCTGGACCCTGCCGGCGTCGCCGAGATCCGCGGCCTGCTCGCCGACCTGGCCCACCGGCACGGCACCACCGTACTGATGTCCAGCCACCTGCTGGCCGAGGTCGCCCGCCTGGCCACCCGCATCGCCATCCTCCACCACGGCCGCCTCATCGGCGAGCACGACGCCAACCACCTCGACCAGAACCGCAGCCGCCACCTGCGCCTGACCACTCGCGACGACCACGCCGCCGCGGTGGTGCTGCGCGCGCACGGCTACCACCCCGCACCCGCCGCGCCGGCCGGGCTGCTGCTCACCGACTCCCGCGCCCTCGCCCGGCCGGACCAGGTCGCCACCGTGCTCGTGCACGGCGGAGCACCGCCCACCGAACTGCACCTGGAGGAAGAAGACCTGGAAACCTACTTCCTGCGCACGATCGGACAAGCCGCACCCGCCACCCAGCCCGACCTCGCCGAAGGGCCTGGCCAGTTCGCCGAGGAGGGGCGGCGGGATGCGTGAGGCGTGGTGGGCCGAACTACTCAAGGTGCGGCGCAGCCGCCTGCCCTGGATCACCGCGCTGGCCTTCACCGTCGCCGCGCTGGTGTGCGGCATGTTCATGTTCATTCTCGCCGATCCCGCCCGTGCCCGGGCATTGGGGCTGCTCGGCGGCAAGGCCCAACTGTCGGGCGCCAGCGCCGACTGGCCCGGCTATCTCGCCCTGCTCTCCCAGGCTGTCGCGGTGGGCGGGCTGGGCGTCTACGGGGTGATCGCCATCTGGCTGTTCGGCCGCGAGTTCAGCGACCACACCGCCACCGACCTGCTCGCCCTGCCCACCTCCCGCACCGCCGTCGTGGTCGCCAAATTCACCGTCGCCGCCCTCTGGGCGCTGCTGCTGGCCCTCCTGCTGGCCGGGCTCGGACTGCTCATCGGAGCCCTGCTCGCCCTGCCCGCCTGGTCGGTCCCGGCCGCCACGGCAGGTGTCGGGCGCATCCTGGTCGCGGCCGCGCTCGCAGCGCTGACCACCACACCGCTGGCCCTGGCCGCCAGCATCGGCCGCGGCTACCTGGCCGCCGTCGGCGTCCTGTTCGGCATCATCTTCACCTCTCAGGTCATCGCCGCCCTCGGCTACGGGGCCGTTTTCCCCTGGTCAGTGCCCGGCTTGTACGCCGGCATCGCCGGGGCGGGCCAGGACCCGCCGGGCCCGCTAGGCCTGCTGCTGGTGACGGCCACCGCAGCCGCCGGCGCCGCGGCGACCGCCGCCTGGTGGAACCGAGCCGACCACAACCGATGACCCGTCCCCGGGTCATCCGCCCGAAACGGCCGCACCACCGCCGAGCGCCAGCCGCTTGCCTACGTCCGGCCGCACCTCCCCATACGGCAGCACGTGCTGTCAGCCCGCGCCGATCCACCGACGTGCGCAGATCGGACCATTCCTGATCAGCGAAAACGTCTTGAAGCATGAGGGTGTAGATGTAGACCAAGGCCGCCTGCAAGATCCGAAGACATAGCACGGGAGAATTCAGTGCGCAAGACTGCTGCCTGCCCGCCCCATCCATCTGCGCGTCTACGCTCGGCCGTCCGCGCGAACCTCGATCTGGGCGTCCACGTCTCCACGGAGGCGCTCCCGGTGATCGTAAGGGTGGGGTAATCATCGTCGGTCTCATCGTCGGAGGGGTGATGGCCTACCTCGGCACGGACGCGACGTTCTTCACCACCCATTTCAAGATCAAGTTTTGCTGAGGTCAGTTTCTGATCGCTGGCGTTCGGGGACGGCGCGTCGCCCAGCTCCGGCGCCTGTCCCGAAAGCCGTCCTGAAATTCAAGCGCAGACTCAAGATCTTTGGGACTGGTGTCGGTTTCCGAAGTCGTCTGCGCTGTTGTCCGAACTCCCGAGCGCGGGTGGGCTCCTCGGTCCCCCGCTGCCCGAGCGGCCGCTACGGGAGACGCCAGCCCAACTCGACGAACTGGCTCACCCAGGTTCTGAACCGATCGTCATCCTGCTTTCGCCCCGCCCAGAGCACGTCCAGGTCCTCCGGTGGCCCAAGCCCGAAGTTCTGGTCCAACCAAGCGAGGAACTCATGGCGGCCTTCGCTGTGCTCCTCGACGCTTTCAATCGAACGCGGGTCCATGGTGGTGCACTCCCAGACCCTGCGCGCCTCGGCCTCGGAGGTGCACGCGATGATCGAGGGCGCGGTCCGGCACGGCACCACCATGAATGTCGAGGGCAACTATGTCGACTCCCACGGCCAGACCGAAATCGGGTTCGGCGTGACCCGGCTCTTGGGGTTCGACCTGCTGCCGCGCATCAAGCGCATCAACAAGGTCAAGCTGTACCGGGTGGAGAGCGGTGAGAGCGACCTACACCCGCGGTTGACGCCGGCGATGACCCGGCCGATCAAGTGGGAGGTGATCGAGCAGAACTACGACCAGATGATCAAATACGCCACCGCGATCAAGCAGGGCACCGCCTCCACCGAGGCCATCTTGCGCCGCTTCACCGAGTCCGCCTCCCACCCGACCTACCAGGCCATGCTGGAGGTCGGCCGCGCGCAGAAAACCATCTTCGTGGCCCGCTACCTGCGCCTGCGCGAGCTGCAGCGGGAGATCCAGGAAGGGCTCAACGTGGTGGAGTCCTCCAACGGCGCAAACTCGGTGATCTTCTACGGCAAGGGCGGCGACATCTCCACCAACCGGCGCGAGGAACTGGAGATGAGCGTGTTGTGCCTGCGCATCCTGCAGGCCGCGCTCGTGTACATCAACACCTTGATGCTGCAAGACGTCCTCGCCGAACCGGAGTGGGCCAAACTGCTCAACCCCTCCGACCGGCGCGGGCTGACTCCGCTGTTCTGGCAGCACGTCCAGCCCTACGGCGAGGTACGGCTGGACGTCGCCAAGCGTCTGCCGTTGGGCGGTGGCTCGGGCGCTTTGCAGCCGGGGGGACCGGAGTAGTTCACGATTGTGTCGTTGTCCGATGCGCGCGAACCGGCAGGCCGTTGAGCAGCTCGACGACGACGTCCTGTCGCGGGCTGGCGCACGATGAGCCCGAAGCAGCGGGGCACGGCCGGGCGGCCCTATGTGGACGACCTGCGCGAGCACGGTGTCGAGTTCACTGGCGCGGCCAAGACGGAACATCGGGTGTCGGTGCTGCCGATGGTGCTGGAGGGGATGGGGCCGGCGGTAGTGAACTCCTGGCGGCGGACGGCGGAGCGGGCGGGCGCCCTGGTGCTCAGTCTGGAACCGAACGCCGCTGCGCATCGCGCTGATCAGCCGCCGCGGCCCGCTGTCCCCGGCGGTGATGGCCTTTTGTACGGAGCACTGACGGAACCGCGGGTGCCTTATAAGGCTCCCTTATAAGGCACATCGGGATTGTGTCTTGGACGCGCTGCCCGTGCCGCTGCTGCAATCGGTTGTATGACGATCCAGAACCACCGCGTCGCCCTCATCCCCGGTGACGGCATCGGGACCGAGGTCCTGCCGCCCGCCCGGCGAGTCCTGGACGCCGTCGGCCGCCGCCACGGAATCGGCTTCTCCTACACCTCCTACGACTGGTCCTGCGAGCGCTACGTGCGCGAGGGCTCGATGATGCCCGAGGACGGCCTGGACCGGCTGCGCGAGGCGGACGCGATCCTGTTGGGCGCCGTCGGCTACCCGGGGGTGCCGGACCACGTCTCGCTGTGGGGGTTGCTGATCCCGATCCGCCGCACCTTCCGCCAGTACGTCAACCTGCGGCCGATCCGGGTCTTCGAGGGCGTGGACAGCCCGCTGCGCAGCGCCGCCGCGGGCGAGGTCGATCTTGTCGTGGTGCGGGAGAACGTCGAGGGCGAGTACAGCGAGATCGGCGGACGGCTGAACCAGGGCACGCGCGAGGAACTGGCCGTCCAGGAAGCGGTGTTCACCCGGGTAGGGGTCACTCGGATCGCCGACTACGCGTTCTCGCTCGCCGCCCGCCGCCGCGGCAAGCTCACCTCCGCCACCAAGTCCAACGGCATCATCCACACCATGCCGTTCTGGGACGAGATGATCGCCGAGCGGGCCGCCGCGCACCCCGGTGTCACCTGGGACCAGGAGCACATCGACGCGCTGGCCGCGAAGTTCGTCCTCGACCCCGCCCGCTTCGACGTGGTCGTCGCCTCCAACCTCTTCGGCGACATCCTCAGCGACCTCGCCGCCGCGGTGGCCGGCTCGATCGGCATCGCCCCGTCCGCGAACCTCAACCCCGAGCGGACGTACCCGTCGATGTTCGAGCCGGTGCACGGCTCCGCGCCCGACATCGCCGGCCAGAACATCGCCAACCCACTGGGCGCGATCGGCTCGGCGGCCCTGATGCTGGACCACCTCGGCCACCCCGAGGCCGCCCGGGACATCAACAACGCCATCACCGCCGTCCTGGCCAAGTCGGATGTGCGAACCCGCGACCTGGGCGGTACGGCGACGACCGACGAGTTCACCGAGAAGCTGCTGGAACTTCTCTGACCGTCCCTGCCCTTCGAAAACCGCAGCCGCATACACCGCCGTACCGGTATCCCGAGCCGGAAGACAACGGGCGGCTGTGAGCCGTGGGCCCCTCAGGGCCCGGCTCCCGCCCGAACCACCTCGAATCGAACAGCCTCACGTCGAGGGCACAGCACGCGCCCCGGCGATACGAAAGGAAAGTCCTGTGTCAGCTGAGAGGAAGCGCGTCGCCGTCGTCGGCGTCGGAACGATGGGCAGCCAGGCCGCCTGGCGGCTGGCGGCCCGCGGAGCCGAGGTCGTCGGATACGACCGGTTCGCCCCCGGCCACGACCGCAGTGCCGCCGGCGGTGAGACCCGGATCTTCCGCAGCGCGCACTTCGAGGACTCCCGCTACGTCCCGCTCCTCAAGCACGCCGACGCCCTGTGGGAGCAGCTCCAGCAGGAGACTGGCCGTGAGCTGCGCCGTCTGACCGGGTGCCTGCTGATGGGGCGAACCGCGCACCACCAGATGGCCACCGTCCTGCAGTCCATCACCGAGCACGACCTCGACCACGAGGTGCTGGACGCGGAGTCCCTGGCGAAACGCTTCCCGCAGTACCGCCTTGAGGACGGCGACGCCGCCGTGCTCGACCGCCGCGCCGGCTTCATCCGCCCGGAGCTGACCATCCAGACCGCCGCCCGCCGCGCGGAGGAGCTGGGCGCAGTGATCCACCGCTACACCACGGTCCGCGAGATCGTGCCCGTCGCGAACGGTGTCGAGATCCGCACCGACGTCGGCAGCGAGCGCTTCGACACCGCCGTCGTCACCGTCGGACCCTGGGTCAACGACCTGCTGCCCGACCTGCCGTGGGAAGTGGAAGTCCGCCGCGTCGTCAGCGCCTGGTACGTGCCGACCGCCCCCGACGCCTGGTTCGGCGAGGAGCGCCCGGCCTTCATCCGCACGGCACCCACCCACTGGTACGGCCTGCCCTCCCCGGACGGCGTCTCGGTCAAGCTCGGCCTGAACCGCGTGCTGCACCGGCTCGTCGGCGACCCGAACCAGCTGGACCGGACTGTGCAGCCGGAGGAGCTGGAGATCTTCAGCGAGTTGATCGGCCGGTACATGCCTGACCTGCACCCGGACCCGACCCGTCTGTCCGCCTACATGGAGGGCTACACCGAAAGTTCCCGCCCGCTGGTCGGTCCGCTGCCCGGCGCCGAGAACGTCGTCCTCCTCTCGGGATTCTCCGGCCACGGCTTCAAGCTCTCGCCCGCCTTCGGCGACATCGCGGCCGACCTGGCGCTGGACGGCGCCTCGTCCCAGCCCATCGACTTCATCTCCACCGTCGGCCGTACGGAGGCATGACCATGGACGACACCACCCTCTCCGTCGGCCCTCTGGAGGCCCGGCCCGGCACGAAGGTGCGCGGCAGCGTCCGCGCCGACCTGGGCACACTCACCGTCGACCTCCCGCTGACCCTCGTCAATGGCTCCCGCCCGGGCCCCCGGGTCGTCATCACCGCCGGGATGCACGGCGGCGAATTCACCCCCATCGACGCCGTCGTGCGCCTGACGACCCAGCTGGAAGCCGCTGAGGTGCGCGGGCAGGTCGTCATCTGTCCGGTCGCCAACCCTCCCGCCGTGTACCAGGGGCGGCTCAACGTCTCGCCGGTGGACGGCGTGAACATCAACCGCGTCTTCCCCGGCGACCCGGACGGCAGCCCGACCGAGCGGCTGGCCGCCTGGCTGTTCGCCCATCTGGTCGACGGCGCCGACGTCTACATCGACCTGCACTGCGCCGGTATCGACCAGGTCCTGCGGGACTTCGTCGGCTACCGCCTCACCGGTGAGGAGGACCTCGACAAGGCGACCGCCGAACTGGCCGGGTCCTTCGGTATCGAGGACGTCATCCTCGGGCTGACGCCCGAGGGCGGCAACAGTCACGCGGCCGCCGCCCGCCGGGGCATCTCGGCGGTCCTCGTCGAGGTGGGCCAGCTCGGCCAGCGGGACGAGGCCACCGCCCTCCGCCGCGTCGACGGCCTGCTGAAGGCACTGCGCCACCTGGGCGTCCTCGACCAGGACAGCTCCGCCCCGGCGCCGATCCAGGAATGGGTCTGGTCCGCAGGCGTCACCGCCGAGGCCACCGGCCTGTGGTACCCGGAGTTCTCCTTCGACGCCCATGTCATCGGCGAAGTGGCGGAGGGCGACGTTCTGGGCCGCATCGTCGACCCGGTCGACGGCCAGGAGCACACGGTGCACGCCCCGGCTGGCGGGCGGATCTTCTACGGCATGCACGGCCTCACCGTCGTCCCCGGTGCCGAACTGGCCGCCCTGGCCGTCCCGTGGGACTCCGACACGACTCCCGCCACCCTCCACATCCCCGGCGTGGGCAGCACCGTACCTGACGAGGCCGATCCCCGCCCCTAGACAACCCCCACCCCAGCCGCCCCCAACCACGTCCCTCTGCCGCTCCCCTTACCCCGGCCGGTACTACCAGGAGGCACACGACGAAAGATGCCGGATCGCCATCACCCTGTGCAACCTGGATTTCACGGAGTGGATAGTGGCCTGGACAACGTCCGCGGCCTCCAGGGCGACCTGGCGAAGCGCATGGCGGGCCTTACGGACCTGCCCATCGTCGGCGAGGTCCGCGGCACCGTGGGTTGTTCTACTCGTGCGAACTCGTCGGCAACCTCGACGACGGCTGGTTCAGCGGCACCGCCCGCACGGAACTGATCGTCGACCTGATCCCGCGCCGGCTGCGCGAGGCCGGCCTACCGGCCCGCGTCCACAACCGCTCCGCGCCGCTGGTCCAGATCGCGTTCCCGCTGATCAGCGACCGCGCCGTCTTCGACCGTATCGCCGACATCCTCGCGGGCACGCTCGCCGAGGCATCGGCCCGCCTGTGAACCACACTATGGAAAGGAACAACATGTACTCCATCGGTCCGCTGACCGTCGCCCCGGGCGAGCGCGCTCAGGGCCTTATCCCGGTCGGCACCAGCAGCTACGGCGTGGAGCTCGGCATCCCGCTGATCGTCGTCAACGGCGCCCAGGACGGCCCGGTCCTGTGTGTGGACGCGGGCGTGCACGGCGACGAGTACGACGGCCAGGAGGCCGTCCGGCGCGTGCTCGCCGACATCGACCCGGCCACACTGCGCGGCACGCTCGTCGGCATCCCCTGCATGAACACCCCGGCCTTCGAGGCCGCCGCCCGCGCCAGCGGCATCGACCACCTCAACCTCAACCGCATCTTCCCGGGCGACGCGGAGGGCTCGTACTCGCAGCGGCTGGCCGCCACCTTCGTCGAGCAGGTCGTCCCCGCCGTGGACGCCGTGGTCGACCTGCACACCGGCGGCGCCTACGGCGAGATCGCCCCGCTGGTCATCCTCCAGGGCGGCTACGAGGACCTGGCGACGGATCTCGCCCTCGCGGCCGGGCACGAGCTGGTCTGGAAGGGCGGCAAGTGGGGCGGCACCGTCCGCCACCCCGCTCTGGCGGCCGGCAAGCCCGCCATCACCGTCGAGGCCGGCGGCGGCACCTACCGCGAGGAGACGGTCGCCCAGCACGTGCGCTCGGTCCGCAACATCCTGCGCAGCCTCGGGATGATCGACGGCGAGGCGGAGCTGCGGGACACCTACACGACCGTCTCGGGCACGTTTGCCCGCTCCGCCGCCGGCGGCTTCTTCGTCACTCACGCCGAGCCGGAGGAGACCTGCAAGGAAGGCGACCTGATCGCGACCATCAGCGACCACTACGGCAACACGCTGGAAGAGGTCCGTGCGCCGCAGGAGGGCATCGTGCTCTGGGTGCGCCGGATCCGTACGGTCCGCCCGGGCGAGGAGGTCGTCATCTTCGGCGAGGTGCAGGGAGAGATCCGGTCATGACCAGCGAACTGCAGGTGACCGAGCTGCTCATCGGCGGAAAGCAGGTCCCCGCCGCCGACGGTCGCTCTCCGTCCCGAGGTCGTCGCGGGACCCGGTCAAGCCCTGGTGCGACGTGATCAAGCGCGACCTCGGCTGACGTTCCCATCAACTACTCGTAACAGGCCAGGAATTCGCCATGTCTCTACCCCTCCATGCCCAGACGCGGCCCGTCCCCGAGACCGCAGTGCTGGAAGGGCTGCCTCCAGTCCGCGAGGTGAGCGCCGCGGAAGTGGCCGCCCGCATATCCGGCGGCCGCCGGCGCGCTGGACTCGGCGGACGCCGTGATCCGCACCTCTCGCGTGCTGGTGACGGGTGCCAACGCGGACGACAGTCTGGCGATCTCCCGCCGGGTCTCCGCCGCGCTCGTGGAAGCCGTGCGCCAGGTCAACGCCACCCGGCAGCCCGCTTTCGTCGTCGCAAAGGGCGGTAGCACCTCCAGCAACACCGCCACCCATGGCCTGGAGATCCGCCGTGCCTGGGCCCGGGGCACGCTGCTGCCCGGCATCGTCTCGCTCTGGGAGCCCGCGGACGGCCCCGCCGCCGGCATCCCCTACGTCGTCTTCGCCGGGAACGTCGGGGGCACCGACGCCCTCGCCGACGCCCTCGACCTGCTGAGGAGGGCCTGATGCTGCTGCACGGAACTGATGCCCTGAAGGAGGCGGCGGCCGCCGGTCACGCCCTGCCCGGGTTCGTCGCCTACAACCTGGAGACGGTCCAGGGCATCACGGCCGCCGCCGAGGCCGCTGGACGGCCGGTCCTCATCCAGGCGGGCTCCAGCCCCTTCAAGCACGCCGGGCGCGACGCCCTGATGCGGCTGGCGCTGGACGCGGCCGGACACTCCGCCGCCCGCCTCGGTATGCACCTCGATCACAGCCGGGTCCTGGACGAGATCACCGCGTGCCTGGAAGCGGGCTACACCTCCGTCATGGTCGACGGCTCCCACCTGCCGTTCGCCGAGAACATCGCACTGACGAAGGAGGCGGTCCGCCGGGCCCGCGACCACGGTGCCTGGGTAGAGGCCGAGCTCGGTGCCCTGCCGGGCGACGAGGACCTCTCCACCGACGCCGTCGCGCAGACCGCGGCGATGACCGATCCGCAGGAAGCGGCCGAATTCGTGGCCGCGACGGGCGTGGACGCACTCGCCGTCGCCGTCGGCAACGTCCACGGCTTCACCAAGCACCCTGTCCGCCTGGACCTGGAGCGGCTGGCCGCGATCCACGAGGCCGTACCGGTCCCGCTCGTCCTGCACGGCGCCAGCGGTCTGCCCGTCGAGGAACTGCACGGCGCCCTCGCCCAAGGCGTCGCCAAGGTCAACGTCAACGCCGAACTGCGCCGCGCCTACCTGGAGGCCGTCCGCGTGACCCTCCCGTCCGCGTCGCCCGGCTCCGACGTCGTCTCCCTGTGGGCGGCGGGCCGCGACGCGGTCCGGGACGCCGCCCTGGAGGTCATCGGCCGCCTGAGCCCCCGCGCCGAGGGGGGAAACGCGTGACCTGAACTCAGCCCCGCTGACCCGAGCCGCACCACACCGACGGACAAGACCGTCGTACGCCCCCCGGCCGTGCGCATTGCGCGCGGTTCGCACCGCTCTGTCTCGCGCTCTCGTGCCCTCCTCGGCACGCGGGCCGATGCCGGACCCTGTTGGAGCCACAATGTCCACCACTGCCTCGATCGCCGTGTTGCACACCAGCCTGCTGTTCGTCAACGTCGAGCCGGTCATCAACGACTGCCTCGCGGAACTCGCGCCGGACGCCAAGGTCCTGCACTTCGTCGACAGCGACGTGCTCGCAACCGTGATGCGCGACGGTGAGATCTCACCTGCCAGCACGCAGCGCATGGTGCACCTGGCCCAGGCCGCGGAATCCGCGGGGGCCGACGTCATCTTCTCCGCCTGCTCCTCGCTCGGTCCGGCCATCGACGTGGCCCGACGCCTGGTCTCCGTCCCAATCGTCAAGATTGATGACGCGATGACCGCGTCAGCGGTCGAGACCGCGGACGCCATCGGCGTCCTGGCGACGGTCCCCACGACGCTGCCGCCGACCCGTGCCCTCGTCGAGGAGAAGGCGCGGGCGGCCGGTCGCGACATCACCGTCCAGGAGCGGCTCTGCGAGGGCGCCTTCTCGGTGCTGATGTCCGGTGACCGCGACCGCCACGACGCGATGGTGCTGGACGGGGCACGGGCGCTGGCCACGGAGGTCGACGCGATCGTGCTGGCCCAAGCATCCATGGCACGGCTGGCTCCCGCGATCGCCGAAGCCGTCGGCAAGCCCGTGCTCTCCAGCCCGCGCAGCGGAGCGGAGGACGCGGTGCGTGTGCTGCACGAGCAGACGGCTGAGGGCCTAAGGCGGACCTCATGACCGAGGAGAGTAGGAGGTGTCGCTGCCGGTGGAAGCGACCCTGCATCAGTTCACAAAGATGCGTCAGGACAGGCCCGGCGCCTGCATCAGGCGGGCCACGGCGTCGTCCCTATCCTCGACGAGCAGGCGGTCGACCGTTTCGAGCCGCCCCTGGCGTTCAGCAGGTTTCCCCGACCGCACTCCTGCGCGCCGCTGTTCTGGTCGCTCCCCACCGCGTTCCTGGGCGGCACCGCCGCGGCAGCCAGCCTCGCCATGATCAACCAAGAAGCACGTCGTCAACCGCTGACGCTGGCCGTCCCCGGCCGGAACACAGGAGCCAGCATGCCGAGGTTCGCGGCGAACCTGTCCATGATGTACAACGAGCACGATTTCCTCGACCGCTTCGCCGCGGCCTCGGCTGACGGCCTCCAGGCCGTCGAGTACCTCTTCCCCTACGCGTACGACGCCGCCGAGCTGCGCCGCCGGCTCGACGACCATGGCCTCAAGCAGGTGCTCTTCAACGCGCCTCCCGAAGCGTGGGAGTCCGGAGAGCGCGGGATGGCTGCACTGCCCGGACGCGAAGCGGAGGTGCGTTCCGGGGTGGACCGGGCGCTGGATTACGCGGCGGCGCTGGGCTGCCCGCGGGTGCACCTGATGGCCGGGCTGGTCGAACCGGACGCGACACCGGTCGAGTGGGCCAAGCACCGAGACACCTACCTGACCAACCTGGCCTGGGCCGCGGAACGGGCCGCCGCAGCGGGCGTCGACATCCTGATCGAGCCGATCAACAGCCGCGACATGCCCGAATACTTCCTCAGCGCCCAGGCCGAGGCCCACGCCGTGGTGCAGGAGGTAGCAGCCTCCAATCTCCAGGTGCAGCTCGACCTCTACCACTGCCAGATCGTCGAGGGCGACCTCACCGCGACCCTGCGCCGCGACCTGCCGACCGGCCGGGTCGGTCATCTGCAGATCGCGGGCGTGCCCGACCGCAACGAGCCCGACCGGGGTGAGCTCAACGTCCGACACCTGCTCGACGTGGTCGACGAGCTGGGCTTCGACGGGTGGATCGGCTGCGAGTACAACCCCCGCGCCGGCACGAGCGAAGGTCTCCGCTGGCTGAACGACTACCAGAGCCACCGAGGGTGGTCGCGGAGGTCAGGCGGCCGCCGCGCTGGGAGCCGAGCGTGAAGGCGTAGTCCAGCACGCGCATGACGCCAGCCCGGTGAACACGGCCTCCCGTACGGCGATCTCGTCCGGCAAACCGCTGTTGAGCCGGCCTCCGACCTCGCTGTACTCGCCTTCCACGTCTCGCGCACGACGACGAAATCGACCTTGCCGGCCGCGCGCCGTGCCCCAGCCTGTCGATGCCTTCGGCGACGCGGATGGGCCGGAGGTCGACGTACTGGTGGAAGCTGCGCCGGATCGGGATCAGCAGCCCCACAGCGAGGCATGGTCGGGCACCCCCGGGTAGTCCACCGCCCCCAGCAGGATCGCATCCTTGTCGCGCAGCTGGTCGATCCCGTCGGCGAGGCGTCCAAGACGCGGTGTGGATCTGCCTTATCGGCCATGCCTGTCAGCTGTCGGCGGCCGAGGTGGCGGTCGTGACGAACGCGGCGGCTGCAGGCGACAGGCTGCCGCGGCGGCTGACGAGGGCGATGTCCAAGGTAGCCTTCGGTTCGATGTCCAGAACGCGGGCGCCCAGCCGCCGGGCGACGTCCCGCCAGGAATCCGTGACTACCGCGAGCCCGACCCCGGCCAGTACCAGGGGCATGAGCGACACGCGGTGCTCGGTCTCGGCGGCGACGGTGAACTCAATGCCCTGTTCCCGCAGCGCGTCGACGTAGGCGCGCATCCCGGTACCCGGCTGCCCGACGATCAGCCGCTGTCCCGCAAGCTCCTGGCACTCCACCGCCGTCCGATCAGCGAACGGGCCATCGGCCGGCACCATCAGCACAAAACGCTGCCGCCCCAGCGCATGTGAGGCGACCTCCTTGTCGGAGACCGGACCGGCGGACGCCAAAAGTCCCAACTCCACGGCACCCGTGCGTACCATGTCGATCACATCACGCGAGGTGAACGCCGCTTTGATGGCCACCGAGACGCCGGGATACCGGTTGCTGAAGGCACTCACCAAGGTCGTCAGCGGCTCCACCGCCTGCGACGGCATGGATGCCACATCCAGGCGCCCCTCACGCAGCTCATGCACCGCCGCGACACTCGCCCGCGCCGTCTCCAGACTCCGCACGGCCTCCCGGGCAGGATCGATCAGGGCCCTTCCGGCCTCCGTCAGGAGTGCCCTACGCCCGATGCGATGGAACAGCTCGGAGCCGAGATCACGCTCCAGTGCCCGCACGGCCTGCGAGAGCGACGGCTGCGACACGTACTGAGCTGCCCCGGGTTGGTTGGAGGCTCCCAAGACTGGAAGGCTGGGAGTCGTGCCCGCACCGAGGAAGTACCCCCAAGAGCTGCGTGAACGCGCCATCAAGATGGTGTTCGACCTGCGTGAGGAGA